>CAZLZP010000139.1:0-1662 GCA_964564045.1 uncultured Rickettsiales bacterium | reverse complement strand
ATGTTCTATACTGGCGTACTTCGTACATTAATAGTTTCTGCTTTCCTTCTGCTTTTAGTTAAAACAGTTGATATGATAATCGTGTTCTCAACAAACTCGCCTGATAGCATATTAGTGGCTGAATCTCAGGCAAAAGCCAAAGAGGAAAAGAAAGAAGAGAAGAAGGACGCTCACGAAGAAAAGAAAGAAGAGAAGAAAGATGAAGGCGGCGGGCATGGCGGCGGCGGTGAGGAAGCTGCTGAGGAACCTGAAGAAAAACCAGTTTCGATCGACGAAGTAAAAACCTATACCGATGCAGAATTAGAGGTACTTAAAAGGCTTTCTGAGCGTAGAGAAAGGCTTTTAAAATGGGAAAAAGATCTACAGGTTAAGGAAAATGTACTAAAAATAACCGAAGAAAAGATAGATACTAAAATGGCGGCTCTTCGACAACTTAAGAAAGATGTTGAGTTAAGCTTAAAAGAATATCGTAAGGAAGAAGATGCCAAAACGAAAAGCCTTGTGAAGATATACGAACAGATGAAACCGAAGAATGCGGCAGATATATTCTCTAAAATGAAAATCGATGATATCATACCTCTTGTTGGTAAAATGAAAGAGAAAAGCGCCGCTGGCATACTTGCGAAAATGGATCCTAAAATTGCCAAGGAAGTTACAACAAAGCTTAATAACATAGGAAAAATAAGAAATACTGCCGCTCCTAAGTGATTTTGTTTTGAATTTTATAATTTAACATTTATGTACCTGATATGCCTGTAGATAAAACAATGCCGATACTAATAATCGATGACTATAAAACGATGTTGAAAATCGTTCGTGGGTTATTGAACCAGCTTGGCTTCATGAACATTGATGAAGCGAGTGATGGCAGCATGGCCTGGAACATGATGCAGGAAAAGCAGTATAAACTTCTGCTGTGCGACTGGAACATGGAACCTATGAACGGGCTTGAACTACTTAAAAAGATCCGCGCTGATGCTAAATTCGCTAAAATGCCATTCATTATGGTTACCGCAGAAACAAAGGCTGAGAACATTATGATAGCAAAACAGGCCGGTGTGAATAATTATATAGTAAAACCATTCAATCTTGCCACATTGAAACTTAAGATGCAGGCAGTAATAGGAGAGTTCTAGTGTCAGATATTTTTGAGGAATCGATAAAACAAATTCAGTCTATTGTGAATGATGGTGAAAGATGCGCCAATCAGATATTCGATGCATGCGATAAACTAAGCAAAGTACTTAGAGTGGCTGATGTTAAAACCGCCGAAAAATGCGGCGAACAGGTAGCACGCATACTTGAAGCATGCCACTTCCAGGATTTTTCCGGTCAGCGGGCAACTAAAGTAATTGCCCATCTTAAACATGGTAAAAGCAAGGTAGGCCCAATTGAACCTAAGGCTTTAACTAAAGAAGAAGCCCTAATGCAAGGCCCTGCGGCTGAAGCCGCAAACCAGGACGATATCGATAAATTATTCGAGAACGCCTAAACGCTCGCCTGTAGCATCCAGCGATTTTTTTCGTGAATTTCCATACGGGCAACAACCATGCCTTCTGTTACTTCATCATCAGCCAGGTCAGCAGCATCTGCAACTTTCTTCAGGGTTTTTAGAATAGCCGTCTGGTCTTTTATAAGTTCTGCCAACATTTGTTTAGCCGA
>CAZLZP010000138.1:0-1666 GCA_964564045.1 uncultured Rickettsiales bacterium | reverse complement strand
ATTTTAAGTGCTAAGCTTTCTAAAGAAAAAAGACGAAAAAGAAAAAACCATTTCAAAAGTTAGAAACTGGTATCAGGACAGGTACGAAACTGTAATGATCCAGCGTAATTTTCTTTTTATAGCGCTTGTTGCGTTCATTGGCGTTTTCGCCTTAACCATACTTGGCATAATAGATCTTAACTCTCAGAAAGTTTACGAGCCATTCATTGTACAAATAGAAGAGAACACGGGCATAATTACAAAGGTTAATAACAGCTCGGTGAGGGACCTTCCAGCAGAGAAAGCCGTAAGGAACGCGTCTATGGTAAGGTATATACTAGCGCGCGAATCATATAATTACGCAGATTACAAGTTCAATTACAACCAGATAGTACGATTAATGTCGAGCAAGCCTGTGTATAATGAATTTAATGCGCTAATTAACTCTGCCAACCCTGAAAGCCCTATTCCGCTTGGTTATGGGGCCAGAATTGAGGTTAGGATAAAATCACTTATAGACCTTAATGAAGCTGAGAATCTTATCCAAATAAGGATAGGAAAGGCGAGAATTCCTACAAACACATTAAATAGAGAAGAATCCTTTAAAAAAGCTGAAAAAAGTTATATAATAACCGTAAGGTACCAGTACCGAGATTTAGACCTTTCAGAAACCGAAAGGTATATTAACCCGCTTGGTATGCAAATTATTGCATACAGCATAACTGAAGAAGTAAATGCAAAAAATATTTAAATTTTCGCTTATTGCTATGGCTATGTTAACCTCAATCCAGGCATCTGCCTTAGAGAATGTGGGCAATGATTACAGAATAAGAACCATTATATATGGTCAGAACGATGTATTCAGGGTGAATTCAATTTACGGCTATCAAACCGTGGTTGAATTTCAGGCCGATGAAAAGATACAAACGATATCTGTTGGCAACCCGAGCATTTTTAAGATCATCCCTTCACAGAACAGACTTTTTATAAAAGCTTACCAGAATGGTCAGCAAACAAATATGACCCTTATCACGAATAAAAGAATGTACCAATTCGAGCTCACCTCTAACGCTGATATTGTTGAAGATCTTATGTACCTTGTAAGATTTGTTTATCCTGGAGAAATGCAAGATGACTCGGTTCAGGCCAGTGGTCCAATGAATATATACTCTCCAATATCTTTGCCTGGTGGATCTTCTTCAAGAATAGATATGCCATCTATCCCTACAACTCAAGGCTTATTGGGTGATGTGCCTGATGCGAAAAATCCAGCTGATGATGTTCCTCTTTCGATTCAGTTCCGTTCTCAGGGCGATAGAAAAGGACTTAACCAATCTCCTGTAAAAATAGAGACCCCTACTATTAACAGCCCTTTCAGCTACAATAAAATAAACGTTAAATTTTTCAATATATAGAAAATCAAGTACATGGTTGATAAAGAAGATAAAGACAATTTTGATAGCAATGAAGAACTTCCAGAAGGTCGCACCGATGTGAACCTTGGGGCTTCTAAGAAGGTAAAAACTGAGGACATAAGTCCATTCCCTGAAAGTGACGACGATCTTGCTGATGATGTGCCGGCCGTTTCCATAGATAAGAAAAAGAACACAGCGATGTTCATTGGCGGAGCTCTTATAGTAGTTTTTATTTTATAGCAGAAATAATAAGTTATAATTAATAATGAACT
>CAZLZP010000137.1:0-1760 GCA_964564045.1 uncultured Rickettsiales bacterium | reverse complement strand
GTATGATAGATGAATCAACGCGCACAGCCGTTATCCAAAAATCGCCGATATTCGGTATGTACGAGCGCGAGATGAACAGAGAGTCTGCCTACGAAATGCTCAGCAAACGCGCCCAGCAAAATCAGGATGAACAACAAGCTCAGCAACCTGCCAAAAAAGCGGCCACCAGTGGCGGCAGAAGAAGCGATACGGTTGTAGAAGCTGCAACTAAATCGGTAGTGCGCTCGATCGGCACAACCGTTGGCCGTGAAGTTGTTCGTGGTATTCTAAAGAGTTTATTACGTTAACTTACCCGCAACATCGTTAAGTGTTTTTACCAAGGTCTTAACCGCCTTCGTATTACGCTCTTCCTTGAAATTGCCGTTATCATCGAACGCCTGATGTGCTGAAGTTATGGTTACATCCTCAGGGATAACATGAACACCAATATTACCCAGCATCATCTTTAGCGGAACAAGGCCGCGCAGGCCACCGCGCCAGCTTGGGCTTGCCGCGCCAAGTGCTGCAACCTTGCCGGTAAATGCAACCAGCTCGCCGCCTGTGCCGTCATCTTTTCTACTTATCCAGTGTAGTGCGTTCATTAATACAGGTGAAAGCGAGCTATTATATTCCGGGCTCGCGATGAAAAAACCATCAGCCGCGATGAATTCTTTTTTGAGTCTTTTGCCTGCTTCCGGCAAACCACCTTTAGCTTCAAGGTCACCATTATATATCGGCATGTCATAATCAGCCAGGTCAATGAGTTTTGCATCGGCACCTACTTCCTTAGCTGCCTCATAGGCTATTTTCAACAGCTTGGTGTTTACCGAATCCTTTCTTGTAGAGCCACTTATAAATATTAATTTACTCATATCATTCTCCCATTGAAAAAATTACAAATTCACTCTCACTACTCAAAGCCTTTATATTCAGCTTTTTTTCGTCAGCAGAATAAGCGCCATCACCTTCAATAAGTTTGTTGCCGTTAACTTCCACGTCGCCGCGTGCAACCTGCAACCACACTTTTCTTTTATCTGTATCAAAATTCAATGTGTTTCCTTTTTCCAGAATGCTGGCGTAAATATCTACATCCTGCCCAATTTTCAGTCTGCCTTCCAAACCATTACGCGATACAACTAACTTTAATTTGTTAAGCTTATCATTTTGTGAGAACTGCTTTTGCTCGTAGCCGGGTGTTCTGCCTTCTTCTTCGGGCAAGAACCATACTTGCAGCAACCTGCATTCTTCAGTTTTTGAATAGTTGAACTCGCTATGGCGAATACCGGTGCCGGCACTCATGCGCTGCACTTCCCCCGCCTTTATGGTTGCCACATTTCCTAAACTATCTTTATGGGCAAGCTCGCCACTTATTATATATGTAACAATTTCCATATCGCGGTGGCCATGTTCAGCAAACCCTCCGCCGCCCTTTATGTAATCGTCGTTTATCACCAAAAGGTTATGGAAACCCGTATGTGCCGGGTCGTAATAATGGCCGAACGAAAAGCTATGGTAGCTTGTCAGCCAGTCTATTTTATTAAGCCCGCGCTCGGCTGATTTCCTTATTTTTAACATAATTCTTTCTCTCCAGTTCCACTTATGATATAAGTATACCCTAAGTAATTGCAAGTGAGATAAAAAAGTGACGAAAAAATTGACAAAAAATTCATCTTCCTCGAACAAGATGTGGGGTGGCCATTTTGATTACGGCCCTTCTGAAATTATGCAGAAGATCAACGCATCTATAGATTTCGACAAGAAGCTTTATAAGCAGGATATCC
>CAZLZP010000136.1:0-1829 GCA_964564045.1 uncultured Rickettsiales bacterium | reverse complement strand
AATTTCCATTCTTATATTCTCGGAGGTTCTTCCTAAGGTTTTTGCGCTGAAAAATCCTGAAAAAGTGGCGCTTCTATGCGCTCCGATAGTTTATATATTCATGAAGATACTAGTACCAATAACATTCGTGGTGGAAATTATCGTGGCATTCTTTTTAAGGGTACTTGGCCTTGAAAAGCACGGTATGGAAGGTGTTGTGCATGGTATTGATGCTTTGCGCGGCGCGGTGGAATTCTATCACCATGAAGGTGATGTGGTGAAGGACGACAAAGATATGCTAGGCGGCGTGCTAGATCTGGATAACACTGAAATAAGCCTGGTAATGCGCCACAGAAAGAAAATAGAATCTATCGATATCGATCTTCCGCCGGCAGATATTGTAGCGGCGGCCATAAAAAGCCAGTACTCGCGTGTGCCGCTTTATTCCGGCGCGCCTGAAAATATAATTGGCATACTTTACACAAAAAGCCTGATGCAGGCTCTGGCTGAAACCGCCGGAGATGCATCTAAAATAGATATACGTTCAATGCTGATGGAGCCTTGGTTCGTGCCGGAATCTACCTCGCTGAAAGAGCAGCTTATTGCCTTCAAGGAAAAGCGTCAGCATTTCGCGCTGGTGGTAGATGAATATGGCAGCCTTATGGGTATTATAACTCTTGAAGATATTGTGGAAGAGATAGTGGGCAACATTCACGATGAATATGATGTAGATAGCCACCTGGTGGAAGATAACTCTGATGGCTCGTTCATGATAGATGGCACAATGCCGGTGAGAGATTTAAACCGCGAAATGAACTGGAGCCTGCCCACAGATATCGCCAACACTGTTGCGGGGCTTATAATTGCTCAGGCGCAAATGATACCCGCAAAAGACCAGGCGTTCAATTTTTTCGGCTTCCGTTTTGAAATATTAAAGAAAAAACGCAACCAGATAACAAAAATAAAAATAAGCAAGGTGAAGTAGGGACTAGGCAATGGCTATGCCATCTTCTGTTTCTTTAACCAAAGGTATGGGTTTTTATTTTTTTAATGAGGTAATAAGGGTAAGTGGGTGAGCCTGCTTAACCTACGGCTGGACCTGCGTGGCCATCTGCTGCCCTTGCATCCATATACATATTACGCATCTCTCTTATACTGGAAATATATTCATTGAACCTCTTTACCGTGTGAGGATCAAAATTCACTGTTGAGTGCAGTTCTTTAAAGCCTTTCTCAATATCGTTTATGGCTTCAGGGAAGATATCTTTATGTACTACATTCAGCAGGCGTAAACGAGCACTACTCTTATTACTACCTAGTTCATAGATATCTTTAAACTTAGCCTCACCAAGTTGCGTATCGCAGAAAGTTCTGAGCTCATTAAAAGTGGAGGATATTTGTCCTTTAAGGGTCGCTTCTGAAGTTTTTGGTTTATTTTGCTTGGCTTCAATCAATTCGTAAAAAGTATGTTTTATGTCGTCCATCAAAGTAGTAAAGGTAGTCCTTTTATTCTCGCCCAGTTGTAATTCGTCGGCCATCCTCTCAAAGCCTAGTCGAATAAATTCTGAGTTTCTCTCAAAATACTTTTTGTCACCGGTCATTTGTCTGTAAACAATAGCATTTCTTCTGCCTGGTACAAATGGCTTAACAAGATTGGCTGAACTTGTGCTCATAGGCTCCTGACTTAGAAAAGTTTCAAGCGCCTTATGCTGTGAATCAAGAAGGTCCTTTAAATAACCTACGTTATGTTCTGTTGAATTATCCATGCCTGTAATTCTACCATAAAAAGGTTAATAAATCGTTAATGGGTTAAAATAAAATTAAATTTATATAAATCAATATGTTGAATA
>CAZLZP010000135.1:0-1854 GCA_964564045.1 uncultured Rickettsiales bacterium | reverse complement strand
CGGCTTAACCTCGTTTATCATCGGCCAAAGCGCAGAATATTTACGATTTAACTCAACCCAGTGCGCAAGTTCCGCCGATTCAGGCTTTATCGCATCTTCAGGGCATTCCGGTTCACAAACACCGCAATCGATACACTCATCAGGGTTTATAACCAGCATGTTCTCGCCTTCGTAAAAGCAATCTACTGGGCATACTTCCACGCAGTCGGTGTGTTTACACTTAATACATTGTTCGGTTACTACGTATGTCATACTTTAAACTCTTTTTGTTTATTGGGGCTAGTTTATAGACAAGTTTTATTTTATTTCAACAAATCTTGTAACTCGGCCAGATGAACCAATTCTTTATTCTGGATAGGTGTTTTTTCTGTAAGTTTTGGCGTTACAGATTTTGTAAATCCAAGTTTTTTTGCTTCCTTCAAACGAACCAGCGTTTGCGATACCGGGCGAATTTCGCCCGACAGGCCAATTTCACCAAAATATACGGTATCAGCCGGAATAACAACTGATGATACCGCAGAGATTATTGCAGCCGCAACGGCCATATCTGCAGCTGGTTCAGTAAGTTTTATACCGCCGGCAACATTCAGGTAAATTTCCTTATCGAATAATTTTATACCACAACGCGTTTGCAGAACGGCTACTATCATGGCCAAACGGTTTGTATCCCAGCCCACCACCGCACGACGTGGAGTTGCCAAAAATGATGGCGAAACCAGCGCCTGAATTTCAACCAGTATCGGCCTTGTGCCTTCCATACCGGCATATATAACCGAACCTGAAACATTATCGCTTTTGCCCGAAATAAAGAATGATGACGGATTTGTAACTTCCACCAGCCCCTGCTCCTGCATTTCAAATACGCCAATTTCATTGGCCGGACCAAAACGATTCTTCACCGCACGAAGTATACGGAAGTTGTAGCCCTTCTCGCCTTCAAAATACAATACGGTATCTACCATGTGTTCCAGCACGCGTGGGCCGGCAATTTGACCATCTTTCGTAACGTGGCCAACCAGTATAAGGCAGAAGCCCTGCTGCTTCGCCGCCGTAATAAGTTCGTGCGCAGAAAAACGCACCTGCGAAACCGTACCAGGAGATGAATCTATTGAAGAAAGGAACATGGTTTGAATGGAATCTATTATCACCACATCTGGCTTCGAGGTTTTCAGCGAAGCGAGTATATCTTCCACATTCGTGGCCGAGGCAATTTCAACCGGCGCTTTATCAAGCCCCAAACGCTTGGCACGCATAGCCACCTGCCCTACTGATTCCTCACCCGTTATGTAAACGCATTTGTGATTTTTTAAAGCTATCTGCGCCGCCGCCTGAAGCAGAATGGTAGATTTACCAATGCCTGGATCTCCGCCCACAAGCGTTGCGGAACCAAGTACAAGCCCACCACCCAGAACCCTGTTAAGTTCTTCAATGCCGGTATCAAGGCGCTTTAAATTTTCGTCTGATGCTTCCAGCGAAAAATATTCAATTTTATTAGACGATGATCTTTTAGATGATTTTGCTATGGAAAAAACCTGACTTACAGGCTCTTCAGATATACTACCCCATGTATTGCAGGCATCACACTTACCCGCCCATTTGCTGGTTACATTACCGCATGAGTTACATACATATTGTGCTTTAGGTGCTGCCATTAACTAGTGCTTAGTTGTTAGTAGCCAGAGTTTAGTGGATTTAATTTTATTCGCAAGTAGTCAGAGCTAAAAATCAGAGCCGGTTTTTTGTTGCGGCGCTTCAAAATTAACTTCGGAAAGAGCTTTTACAACATCAACAGTAACTGCATCAACAGCCTTGGTGCCATCAGTCCGCGGCTGCTCGGAGCCGGGCGACTGATGC
>CAZLZP010000134.1:0-1866 GCA_964564045.1 uncultured Rickettsiales bacterium | reverse complement strand
GCTTGCCGAAAAAGACAAAGATGAATTCCTCAAAAAACTTAAAATGTACAAGCTGCGCTCTGCTGTTGAAGTAAAAGACCTAAGCGCAGAACTGGCAGTTTACGCTGCTACTGATAACTCTGAAGGCTACGCTGACCCACGTAGTTCTGTAATGCCCAATCGTGTAATAAAGGCTAAACAAAAAAATGCAAAAGCCGTAGAAGAATACAACAAACTGCGTATTGAAAACAACATACCGGAAGGGGATGATCTGGAAAAAGATAAATCATATCCGCTGCACTTCCGCATGGTAGAACTAAATGGTGTAGATTTCAAGAAGGGCTGTTACGTTGGGCAAGAGGTTACTACCAGAACCCATCATCGTGGCGAGATACGCAAAACTGTATATAAAATTTCTTCTGCAACCCCTTTAGAAAAAGGCAGCGAGATAAAAAATAATGATAATTCTGTTGGCAAGGTTCTTACTTCTATCGGTAATAAGGCACTTGCGCTTCTGGAAAAAGAATCGGCGGAAAATACAGTCTCAAAGCTGATTTCTGGCAACTCACCCATAACTATCAGCCATTAGCTATCAGCCATTAGCTTATAATTATTGATTATTCCGCTCTTATTCATATCATCTGCCTTGTATGAAGCTCGATAAAGCAAAGATAATAGTTATAAAAGTTGGTTCATCTTCACTGGTGGATGATAAAAATGTGCTGCGCAAAAAATGGGTGAAATCTTTGTGCAACGATATTGCTGATCTGAACGCCAAGGGTAAAAAAGTTATTCTGGTATCATCTGGCGCGGTTGCGCTTGGCCGTAATTTTATCGCCAATAAAAAAGATAAATTGAAAATAGAAGAAAAGCAGGCAGCGGCGGCAATTGGCCAGCCAATATTAATGAGCCAGTATTCTGCGGCCTTTTCTTTCCGCAAGGTTGGCAGCGCACAAATTCTTCTTACGCTTAACGATATTGAAAATCGTCGTTCGTACCTGAATGCAAAAAATACCTTCGAAAATTTACTTAATAATAATATTATTCCTATTGTTAACGAGAACGATACAGTGGCAACGGAAGAACTTAAGTTCGGTGATAACGACAGGCTTTCAGCGCTTGTTGCGCAAATGGTGGGTGCTGATCATCTTATTATCCTTTCCGATATTGATGGTTTATATACTGATGATCCGAACAAAAATAAAAATGCAAAACACATAGAAATTGTCGGCAATATCGATGAAGATATAAAAATATTTGCTAAAGGCGTTTCTTCAAAACTTGGTTCTGGCGGAATGGCAACAAAAATCCAGGCGGCTAAAATAGCTTCAGAATTCGGCTGCTGCACTATCATTACAAGTGGTCAGGCGGAAAGCCCCGTTAAAAAACTGATTAAAGGTGGTAAGCATACCTTATTCCGCTCTGGTGAAAATCCTGCCGGGGCACGCAAAAAATGGATACTTAACTCGCCAACCAGTAAGGGGCGTATAGTGGTAGATGATGGTGCCGCAAAGGCGCTTCAGGGTAAAAAATCACTGCTACCGATAGGCATAAAGGCCGTGGAAGGCACGTTCTCGCGCGGTGATAAGGTAAGCGTATTCACCGCAAAAGGCAAAGAACTGGCCAAAGGCATATCAGCCTATTCATCGGGTGATATAGTGCAAATAATGGGCAGAAGATTGGCCGAGATCGAGAAAATACTTGGGTTTTCCGGCCGCGAGGCGGTAATTCACGTAGATGATCTGGTTTTGCTGTAAAAAACACTTGCCCCTAAAAACCTTCTATATTATAAGCCTTTCACCTAGCCTAACTGAAGATTATCCTTCAAAGCTGGGGATGTAGCTCAGTTGGTTAGAGCGCTGCCCTGTCACGGCAGAGGTCGCGGGT
>CAZLZP010000133.1:0-1949 GCA_964564045.1 uncultured Rickettsiales bacterium | reverse complement strand
CTGCTGGGCGAAATAAAATCTCCATCAGGCGATACATGGGAAATTCAGCTTAAAGGTAGCGGCAAAACTCCATATTCGCGCTTTGGTGATGGCAAGGCGGTGCTGCGTTCATCTATCCGTGAATATCTTGCATCTGAAGCGCTGCATTATCTGGGTATTCCAACCACGCGCACACTATGCCTGGTTGGTAGCGATGAAAACGTTATGCGTGAAGGAATAGAGAAGGCGGCAATGGTAACCAGGGTTGCGCCAAGCTTCATTCGATTCGGCCATTTCGAATTTTTCACTCATTCAGGTTCGCCTGAAAAAACCAAGAAACTGGCTGATTACGTTATCGATAGATATTTTCGTGAGTGTGGCTGGGGTAAAGATAGATATGAAAAATTTGTGTACGAGGTGGTTTCTTCAACCGCGCTGATGATAGCTAAATGGCAGGCCTATGGCTTTACGCATGGGGTTATGAACACAGATAATATGAGCATACTTGGCCTTACAATAGATTTCGGCCCTTACGGGTTTATGGATGAATATAACCCCGGGTATATTCCAAATCATTCCGATTATTCCGGCCGATATTCATATGTTAATCAGCCGCAGGTGGCACTTTGGAACCTGCATGCGCTGTTGCACGCGCTGCATCCGGTAATTTCCGTTGAGCGTTCAGCGCCGATCCTAGAGCTGTATAAAACCATTCTGGTGAAGGAATTCACCGAAATAATGCGCAAGAAGCTAGGCCTTACGCAGCGTCGCAATAACGATAAAAAACTGGTGCAGGACCTGCTCGAAATACTGGCTAACTTCGAGGTAGATTACACCATATTCTTCCGCACCCTTTGCGACTATAAAATAGAAGGCGATAACTCTAAAATTTATGATCTGTTCCGTAGTACTGGCCCCTTCAAAGACTGGGAAACACGTTATGTTATAAGGCTTAAGCAGGAAGGTTGGAGCGAGCTTAACAAGGAAAATAACGCCATTGATGAAGATCGTTCAAAAAGAATGAAGAAGTATAATCCTAAATTCATTCTGCGTAATTACATGGCCGAGAATGCTATAAGCAACGCAACTTACGCCAAAGATTATTCTGAAGTGAAAAAGCTTATGAAGCTTCTAAAAAGCCCATATGTAGAACATCCGGAATTTGAGAACTACGCACAAACTCCACCAGATTGGTCTAAATCTATCTGTATAAGTTGCAGTAGTTAGAAGTTTATACTAGACTCTAGTAGACTCTAGATTCTAAATTCTAATAACTAAGTTTATGGTACAGGCAATAGTTACAGGCGGGGCGGTTAGAATAGGCAGGGCAATAAGCCTTGCACTGGCAGATGCCGGCTATGATATAATTCTTATATTCAATAACTCTTTCAACGAAGCAAAAGAAGTTTCTGCGCTGATAGAGGCGAAGGGCAGAAGCTGCTATTTGCATAAGGTTGATATTTCCAGAAAAGAGAACATCGATACATTCTTTGCTGATGCCACCAGAAAGTATGACGATATTCGCTTGTTGGTGAACAGCTCTTCAATATTCGGCAAATACGGGTTCCGCGAAACTTCCGAGCAGATATTCGATTCTCATATGAACATAAATGTTAAAGCGCCTTTCTTCATGACGCAGAACTATGTTCAGTATATTGGCAAGCGTCAGCACATAGAAAGCCCGCACATAATAAACATTCTCGATAAAAAGATTGAAGGCGTTAACACCGGCCACTTCATTTACCATATCACAAAAAAAGCACTTTTTGATCTTACTAATGCACTGGCGAAAGATCTTGCGCCGAAGGTTCGAGTAAATGCTATATCTCCAGCTAGCATGCTGCCTTCAAACCATTACGAGGTAGGTAAAAAGCAGCACACTTACACAATTCTTTCAGAAAAAGACCAGCAGGCTTTAAAGCTGGTTACTGATAAAATACTTTACCTTGATAACGCAAAAGATTTGACAG
>CAZLZP010000132.1:0-1998 GCA_964564045.1 uncultured Rickettsiales bacterium | reverse complement strand
GCGCAATTAGCAGAGGCCACAAAACTAATTGGTGACGTCCAAACATTGTCGCCTTCACCAATACCAAGGGCAAGGCAAGCTAAGTGTAGACCTGCGGTGCCACTAGAAACGGCAACCGCATAGGGCGTTCCGCAATATTTCGCAATGGCATCCTCAAAGGCTGGTATGGCAGGGCCTTGTGTAACATATTCAGATTTTAGAACAGACACAACCGCGCTAATATCATCTTCATTAATATCCTGGCAGCTATATGGAATAATGTTCATGTATTAATCGCAGTTCTTTGCAACCATTTCTTTAATCTCGGCGACTGAAAGATAATGATCATTTATTTTCGAATTATATTCAAAGCCCTGCTTTACAGGCTTTCCATTTTCGTTAAGTTTATTGGTATCGAATTCACGGGGGCGGTTGAAGTTAAATGCAGGTTTAATAACAAAATGGTCTTTGAACTCTAGTGTATCAATACTGCTTTCCGCTGGGCACATAACCTCGTGAAGCTTTTCTCCCGGGCGAATTCCAACAATTTCAATTGGCATTTTAGGAGCCAGGGCTTCGGCTAATGTCATTATCTGAATCGAAGGTATTTTCGGAACAAATATTTCTCCTCCCTTCATTCTGGAAAAAGATTTTATAACAAAATCTACGCCTTCTTGCAGGGTAATGGTAAATCTGGTCATTTCTTTATCTGTAATAGGTAGGGTTTTTCTACCCTCTGCAATTACCTTTTTGAAAAATGGTATTACTGACCCGCGTGAGCCCATTACGTTGCCGTATCGAACCACTGAAAACTCAGTTACTTTATTTCCTCGTGTATTATTAGCAGCTACGAATAGTTTATCAGAAACTAATTTTGTGGCTCCATACAAGTTTATTGGCTCCGCAGCTTTATCTGTGGAAAGTGCGATAACCTTCTTAACGCCATTCTTTAAAGATGCCGCGATAACATTCTGTGCACCCAGAATATTAGTTTTAATTGCTTCATCAGGATTGTATTCAAGTGCTGGAACCTGCTTTAAGGCGGCGGCGTGTATAACGTAATCTACCTCCGAAAGAGCTGTTTCAAGCCTGGCCTGATCTCTAACATCTCCAAGAAAGTACCTCATGCACTTCTTGTTGTATACTTGCTGCATTTCGAACTGTTTGAACTCGTCTCGAGAAAAAACTATCAAACGCTTAGGCTCGTAGTTATTCAATATGGTTTTTATAAATTGCTTACCAAACGAACCAGTGCCGCCAGTTACCAATATAGATTTATCATTAAACATAAATTTATCCTTTGTTTATTGTAGTTTATTTTAACAAATATTCAAGCCGTACTGTTTTAATCACCCCTTACTATTCGCTAAAACGTTTAACACCGAACTGGTTACGCCGCCTACAAATTTACCATAAGGCATGCTTTGCATCCAAACTTTGCCGGGTCCGGTAAGTTTTGTTAAAAACAATTGCTCGCCGCCGAACAGCATGTTCTTTACGCCTTTCACAACCGATATATCAAAATCCACCCCCGTCTGGAAGCCAACCAGGCAGCCTGTATCAACAAAAACTACCTGTCCTTCTGAAAGGTTGAATTCTTCGATAGACCCGCTGCCGTGAATGAACACCACGCCATCGCCAGCAAGTTTCTGTAATATAAATCCTTCGCCGCCAAAAAGCCCGGCGCCTAGTTTTTTGCTGAAGCCAACGCTGATAGAAGTTCCTTTGGCCGAGCACAGGAAAGAGCCGCGTTGGCACATAATAGAGCCGCCGCATTCGCGTAAATCAATATCCTGTATCCTGCCCAGATAATTCCCTGCAAACGCCACCAGGTGATCTTTACTATCGTTATTGGTGAAGAAGGTTACGAAAAGATCTTCACCGGCAAGGTATCTTTTGCCCATGCCTGCCAGGGTACCAAGCATACCCTTGTGTTTATCAGAGCCATCAGAGAATTTGGTTAGCATTTGTACGCCCTGTTCCATGTACATCATGGTGCCTGGCTCAGAAATTACAGAT
>CAZLZP010000131.1:0-2185 GCA_964564045.1 uncultured Rickettsiales bacterium | reverse complement strand
GCACCGCTAGCGCAAGATGCTTTGGTGAATTTGGGCAAAGATCAAAGCCATTATCTGGTGAATGTAATGCGTTTAAAGGCTGAAGAAGAGCTTCTTCTGTTCAATGGTGTAGATGGTGAGTTCCGCGGTAAAATAGTGGCTGCAACAAAACACGAGGTGGGCGTAAGAATAGTTAAGAAAACCAAAGAGCAGTATAATTGCCAAACGTTTGCGCTGCTATACGCCCCTGTTAAGAACGCCAAGAATGAATTTATTGTGCAGAAAGCAACTGAAATGGGTGTTTCTGAAATTCACCCGGTTATTACCAAGCACACCATCAAAGATAAGGTTAAGGTTGAAAGGCTTAATCTTGTTGCTATTGAAGCCGCTGAACAATGCGAAAGACTTGACTTGCCGGAAATATTCGAGATAGCCGAACTTGAATCTGCTCTTAAAAAATACTCTGATTATAAAATTATTCTATGTGATGAAACCGGGAAGGGCGATTCAGCAGCGGAAGTGCTTTCAAAGTTAAAGAAGAAAGATAAATACGCAGTTCTTATCGGCCCGGAAGGCGGCTTCTCTGACCTGGAAATTTCTCTACTTCATTCCAAAAAGAATGTTTACCCTATTGGCCTGGGGCCTCGCATACTTCGTGCCGAAACAGCTATTATCACGGCTTTGGCATTGGTTCAGAACTATCTGGGAGATTTTGAGCGTTCGCCAGATTTCCGTGGCTAAGCTATTGCTAATCTCTTTAAAATGGCTATTTTACAACCACCATGGGAAACAAAGACAAAAGAAAGATAAACTGGATAAAAATTCTGTTCTGGGTAAGCATTATAGTTATTGGAGTGCTTACTTATTACGGCATGTTCAATAATGTTAAAGCCTATCTGAACGATAAATCGCTGAAGATAATGATAGGCAAGTTAGGCTTCACTCCTTACAAGCTTATAAAAACTTTTGTAATTTTAATTTTCTCGCTGTGGATATCTGGCAGGCTTTCAACCGTAATTGAAAAAATTCTGCGTAGCTCGCATAGCGTAAGCCCAGCCAGCAGGGCGCTTACCGTTAAAATGCTCAACATAATATTCTATACGATATCTGGCCGTATTGCGCTTTACGTTTTGGGTATAGATATCACCGCTATTACAGTATTTGGTGGTGCCATTGGTATCGGTATCGGTTTTGGCCTGCAAAAGATCACTTCAAACTTTATCAGCGGTCTTATCATATTATTTGAAAGATCCATCAATGAGGGCGATCTGGTAGAGCTTCAGGGCGGTGGCGGTGGCTTTGTGCGCCGTATATCCGGCCGTTATACACTGGTTGAAACCTACGACGGCAAAGAAATAATGATACCGAACGAAGATTTTATCAGCTCGCGCGTAACCAACCTAACGTTAAGCAACAGGCTTGGCAGGCTAGATATTCGAATTGGTGTTTCGTACGATTCTGATATTTACAAAGTTAGAGATATTATTTTAAGTGCTGCAAAAAACCATCCGCTATGCAGCCGGGAAAAGGGGCCAGATTGCTACCTGCGTGAATTCGGAGATTCTGCAGTTATATTTCTTCTGCAAATTTGGCTTGATGATGTAACCGAAGGCAGTTTCGATGCAACGAATGATATTCTTTTTGAAGTTTGGGATAAGTTCAAAACCGAGGGCATTAAAATTCCATATCCTCAGCTAGATGTTAATGTTAAGGGCGATAATGCAAAAGTTTGATGTAATAGTTAACGGCGGCGGATTTGCTGGCCTTTCAGTGGCGCTTGGCCTAGCAAAGCAGGGGCTTACTGTTGCTGTTATTGAACCGCAGTCGATAGAAAAGATTCTTTCCGATAAGAACGATAAACGTACAACTGCACTTTCATACATTTCCAGAAAATATTTTGAAGCCATTGGCGTATGGCCGGAAATTGCTAAGCAGGCAGGCCCTATAAACGATATTAAAATATTCGATGCAGATCTTGCCCGTGGTGATTCATTCCTGAATTTGAATTTTTCGTACAAAGATGTTGAAAAGGAAATAGGCTCAGCCGAGCCTATGGGGCATATAGTAATTAACCATTATTTCAAAGATTGTTTAATGAACGCCTGCCTTGCGGAAGCCAACATAAAAATATTCGAGAAGGAAACCATTGCGCATCTTGAACAAAATTCAAATCATGTGGAAGTAGATTTAAGCAGCGATGCTACCC
>CAZLZP010000130.1:0-2200 GCA_964564045.1 uncultured Rickettsiales bacterium | reverse complement strand
CTACCAGTTTTAATTTCATTTTAGCTGGAAGCCCGCCAACATTGTGGTGAGATTTTATTGTAACCGCAGCATTACCGTGAACCGAAACAGATTCGATGACATCTGGGTACAGCGTGCCTTGCGCCAGAAAATCTGCGCCCTTGATTTTTTTCGCCTCTTTATCGAATGCATCAATAAAAGTGGCGCCAATTATTTTACGCTTACGCTCTGGGTCTTTTACACCTTTCAGGCGGGAAAGGAAAATATCAGATGCATCAATAGCCTTAAGCGGAATGTGATAATGTTTAAATAATTTTTTTACCTGCGCAGCTTCATTCTTGCGCAACAGGCCATGATCAATAAATATGCACGTTAAATTCTTGCCGATGGCTTTGTGAATTATTGCCGCCGCAACGGTAGAATCTACCCCGCCGCTTACGCCAGCGATAACTTTTTTGTTGCCAACCTGTTTACGAATTTTTGCAACTTCAACATCGATGAAGTTTTCCATATTCCAATTGTTTTTGCACTTGCAGATATCAAGCGCGAAGTTCTTCAGAAGGTCTTTGCCATCTGGCGTGTGCGTAACTTCCACGTGGAATTGCGTACCGTAGAATTTGCGGCGATCATCACCTATTATTGCATATGGCGCAGAATCTGTTTTTGCGATAAGGCCAAAACCCTTTGGCATTTTTGTAACTTTATCGCCGTGGCTCATCCACACCTGGTGCTTAGTACCCTTTTTCCAAACCTTTTTTGTAAGTCCGCTATCACGCTTAATTTGAATGAATGCACGGCCGAATTCGCGCTCAGAAGAAGATTTTACCTGTCCGCCCAGAAGTTTGCACATAAGCTGCTGACCATAGCAAATGCCCAGTATTGGCAGGCCTAAATTGAATATCTCTTTGGAAACAGTTGGGCTTTTAGCGAAAGAAACAGAGGCCGGACCACCGCCCAATATAATGCCTTTCGGCTGAAATTTCTTGATTTCCGCTAGTTTTGTATTATATGGCTTTATCTCGCAATACACCCCGATTTCCCTGACTCTGCGAGCTATAAGCTGAGTAAGCTGAGAACCGAAATCGAGTATAAGAATTTTATCCATAGTTGACGAAAATCAATTAATTTTGGGATGGTTATACTAACTAAGCTGAAAAAATAAACTAAAATATGAAACATGAATACGTAATTCGCGCTTTTTACCGCTTTGTTGAGCTTGATGACTATATCAGGCTTAAAGAGCCTATGCTTGAATTCTGTAAATCTATTAACATGAAAGGTACTATTCTACTGGCGCGTGAGGGGATAAATTCCACCATTTCTGCCACGGAAGAAAGTATGAATAAATTCTGGGAATATTTAGGCCAGGATGAACGCCTGAGAGATATTCCGCATAAAGATAGCTACGCCCACACACAACCTTTTGAAAGAATGAAGGTGCGCCTGAAGAAGGAAATTGTGCGCATGGGCATTGAAGATATAAGCCTTGATAAGCGCGGCGAATACTTAAAGGGCGAAGAATGGGACAAGGTAATTTCCGACCCGGAAACTGTGGTGGTAGATACGCGCAACGATTACGAATTTCTGCTTGGCACGTTTGAAAATGCCATTAACCCCAAAACTGAAAGCTTCAGGGAATTTCCGCAATGGGTGGATGAAAACCTAGACCCTAAAAAACATAAGAAGGTTGCTATGTTCTGCACCGGCGGTATTCGCTGCGAAAAATCTACCGCACTGTTAAAGCAGAAAGGCTTTGAGAATGTTTACCATTTAGATGGCGGTATTTTGCAGTATTTTGAAGATACCAAAAACAGAGGGGACAAATGGAAAGGCAGCTGCTACGTGTTTGATGACAGGCTAGCCGTAGACCCTGAACTGAAGCCGGTAGATGTTGTACTGTGCAAACACTGCACCCGCCCACTAAAAATAGAACCGGTAAAATTAAATAATAACCAGAAAGGCATCAGCTGCGCCGATGTTGGTTTGAAGTGTGGCGAATGCGAAGATGCCGAAATTAGGGAACAGAGGGTTAAGGGCTAGGCTATCTACGCATACCATCTACGCTAAGTCCCAAACGCAGCTGTCCATCTGTCAGCTGACTCAGCAATTCTGGCTTACCAGCATCTACGACGTGCATTAGCTTTCTGTCATTAAATACTAGCATAGATCCCGCAGGAATTATCTTTTCTTCTGAATACTCTTTTAAAAGCCTATGAAAATC
>CAZLZP010000129.1:0-2262 GCA_964564045.1 uncultured Rickettsiales bacterium | reverse complement strand
TAAAAGAAGCCAAGCTTTACGATAAAATCTGGCAGGCATTCGCAGTGCTGCTTCCGGTGCAAACCGTTGGCGTAATGGGTGATGGCCGCACTTATGAATATGTTCTGGCGCTTCGTGCCGTAACCTCAACAGACGGCATGACAGCCGATTTCTATCACTTTAACTACGAATTTTTAGCCAGGGTTTCAAACCTTATCGTGAACAAGGTAAAAGGCATCAATCGTGTCGTTTATGACATAACCAGCAAGCCACCTGCTACTATCGAGTGGGAATAGCCTATTTTTCCTTTTTTCCACTAAATAGTTCCACTAGAATTTCTCTATAAACGTACTAGTATAAAACTAGAGGGATTACTTATGGCGCCAAAATCTGGAAACGATTCAATCAAAGAATTTCTTGAAGAGCAGAAGAAGCTCAAGAAGGAGACAGCTCCTGAGCCTGAGATGGAAGAATCTACATCAACCGAGATGGTTGCGCAGAAGAAAGATGGTGAAATAGATACCCTTGATGAAGGCAAAAAGCGTATGCCGCTTGGCCAGAAGCTTATCGAAAAAAACCTTATCACAAAAGACCAGCTTGAAATAGCCCTGAAGATCCAGCGTGATTCCGGCAAAAATAAAATGGTCGGGCAAATTCTTGTTGAAATGGGTCTGGTCACAGAAAATACCATTTCTGAAATACTTTCCGAAAGTTCCGGGCTTGAACATTTTGATGTTAAGAAAAATATCATCGACCCAAATCTTATCAAGCAGGTTCCTAAAGAAATTGCTGCAAGGTACAAGGCAATTCCCGTGCTGATGGAAGATGGCGTTATTTACGTTGCTATGGCCGATGTATTCAACGTGCTGGCTATCGATAGAATTCGCCGTTATTTCCCTAAACGATTTGAAATAAAGCCTATCCACACCAGTGAGAAAGACCTTAACGATCTTATCACCAACTATTACGATTTTGAACTTTCAATAGATGGTATCCTGAAAGAGATGGAGTCTTTAAGTCAGGAAGATACCAAGGTTCTAACGCAGAACGTAAATCAGAAAGATGGCTATATAAACCCAACGGTAAGGTTAATAGATGCGCTGCTTATTGATGCTATACAGCAGGGCGCTTCCGATATGCACTTTGAACCGGAAGATCAATTCATTCGTTTGCGTTACCGTATTGATGGTGTGCTGCGTCTGGTTCGTTCTTTCCACAAAGATTACTGGCCGGCAATTGTTGTTCGTATTAAAATCGTTTCCGATATGAACATAGCGGAATCGCGTAATCCGCAAGATGGTCGTATCGTAATGAATGTTCTTGGTCGCGAGGTTTCATTCAGGGTTGCAACGCAGCCAACAATTCACGGCGAGAACATAGTTCTTCGTATTCTTGATAAGCAGAAAGCACTTCTGCCGATGGATCTTCTTGGATTTAGCCCAACCAACGTTAAACTTCTGCAGCGCATGCTGAAAAGGCCAGAAGGAATAATAATTGTAACTGGTCCAACTGGTTCGGGTAAATCAACAACATTATATTCAATATTGAACTTCATCAACACCATGGATGTTAACATCATGACGTTGGAAGATCCGGTAGAGTATTCACTTCCAATAATCAGGCAATCCAACGTGCGTGAAAATTCAGGTATGGATTTTGCATCAGGCGTAAAATCAATGCTCCGCCAAGATCCTGATATCATATTCGTGGGTGAGGTTCGTGATGAAGATACTGCAACAATGGCCGTGCGTGCTGCCATGACAGGTCACCAGGTGTTTACATCGTTACACACAAATGATGCTGTGGGCGCTATTTCGCGCTTGGTGGATATCGGCGTAAGTACAAGAATTCTTTCTGGTAATATAATTGGTATTGTTGCGCAAAGGCTGGCACGTAAGCTTTGCTCCAGCTGTAAAAGGCCTCGCGCCATGAATGAATTTGAATGTAAGGTAGCAGGGGTAGATCCTGCAAACCCACCGCAGGTATATGAAAAAGTAGGCTGCGAAAAATGTAATCACGTGGGTTATAAAGGCCGTATCGCAATATCGGAAATAGTGATAGTTAACGAAGAGATCGATGATCTTATATTCAGAAGTGCCAGTAAAATGGAACTTATGAACGCTATCAGAAAAACCACTTTCATTCCAATGACGGAAGATGGTATACAAAAATTCATTCAGGGTATTACAGATCTGAACGAGATTATTGAAACAATTGATATGACGAAGCATTTGTAGAAAAAATATGGTTCTTTTTAATTACTTGGCGATAAACGATAGTGGT
>CAZLZP010000128.1:705-2263 GCA_964564045.1 uncultured Rickettsiales bacterium | reverse complement strand
TCCTGTTTTTGCCCTAAATACAAATATTGAGAGTAGATGGCAAAAATATGAAAATTTAGAAGATGCACGCTCATTAGATTCTTATCGCTCGGGTAAGTATGTAAGCGTGTTACAGGGTTTTTGCATAATTGTTAGACGATCAGTTTTCGAGGAAATAGGATCTTTTGAAAGGACGTTTATGGCAAGCGAGGACAGAGAGCTTGCTATACGAATGATGAGTGCAGGGTATAAAATTTTGTTTATGCCAGATGTAAAAATTTTGCACCTTAATCCATCTAAACTAAAGAATATTATTAAAAGAAAAAGATGGCATGCAATTGGCAATGCACAGCTGTCCTTTTATAATAAGACCTTATTGAAAAGAATAGAAATAATTATAAAAAGACCGTTTCAAATAGGATTATTCGATCCCTTCGCTTATTTTTATTACTGGTATGTAATGAGTCTTTATACTGCGTATTTCATATACTTTAGGTATAAATTTAAACGCGGATTTACAAAAACTGACAGATCATAAGTATGAATCAACGAATAGATCAACCAAACAACCAAATACAAGAAGTTTTAGATGCAAAAGCCCATTCTATAGAACTGCCGGATGTTGTGCAGTCTGCGTTTGATATGGCAAGCCAATTTACAGAGGAAGAGTTTTTTTTATTTGGATCAACTGCAAGAAAATGTATCTTAGGAGATGAAAATCCAGAATTTAATGATTTTGATTTTCTTGGCAGTTTTGATTCTCAAAAAGTTGTTGAGTACTTTGGAGATGCTGTAATCAAAGTATATGACCATTTTAGAACCGTAAAAGTTAGGTGGAATGGGTATGCTGTTGATTTCATTGCAAGACCTGATGCAGTAACGGCATTAAGAAATAGCGATATTTCTTTGTCATTAGTTTGTATTGGGAAAGATGGGACACTCTATGATCCAATGAATTATTTACCAGATTTTAGAGCTAGGCATGTAAAGATTCATAATGCTAGAGAAAGATTTCAGAGAGATCCAGGTAGAATTTTGAGAGTTGTAAGATTTTCTGCTGATTTAGGTTTTCCAATTGAGGAGGTGACAGCAAAGGAGTGCCTAGATCAAGGACAATTAATGACTGTTGTTAATACAGAATATGCTCTTAACCAATTGCTAGATTTGAGCAATGATAAAAGATTACTGGCACTTGAAGTTGCGGAGAGACTAGGTATTTCTGATAACCTTAGGCAACTTGTTGTTGAAAGAAGCAAAATTAATGTGTTAGCAGATCCTAACTTAAGAAGTGGGATTGAGCTATTGGAAACTTTTTTAGGTAGAAGTGATTTTTTTGTTACTGGAGGAGCTATAAGAGATGCAGTTATTGGTTACACTCCTAGAGACTTTGATATTAAGTTTGAAAATACTACACTAGATCTTGATGGTATTGTTGCAACTCTAAACAATTTAGGAATGGTACAAACAGATGATGTCCGGCTCCCAGAGGGGACGTATTACGTTAATAAATATGTTAATGTAGTAAGTTTTTATCTTGGCGGGAAGATCTATGATGTTGCTTCAATAGACACAATAATCA
>CAZLZP010000128.1:0-695 GCA_964564045.1 uncultured Rickettsiales bacterium | reverse complement strand
TGTGACATTTGAGTTCGATGTAAAATCTTATTGATATCTTTATGATAATTAATTACGGGACGGAAATTCCTAATTTGGAAAGAAGAAAGTGTATAGTTATAAATCCTGTGAACTATGTAATCAATATAAATGGGATGATATTTGATAATTCTACAAAGGAACTTTTGAATGCACATTTAAGTTTTGATGTAGTATTTAGAAAATTAAGACTTGCAGACCCAGATATAGATACTATAGATGCTCTAAAAGTGCTAAATGTGCTAAAGATGATCTCTAGAATTGATGGACTAACGTTGGAAGGAAGAAGTTTAGAAATTGTCAGAAATAGTATCGCAAATTTGCCTGCCTATTTTCGTGAGAATCCACACATGAGATATCGCCGAAGAGTAGTTACTGGTAACACCTTTACACCAAAAGTATTTGATTTTATAATGAGTTGCCCTGGTGGTAACGAATTAATTTCATTTTTAGAATCTTAGTATGTCCAATACAAAAGATCATGCTTTTGTAGAAATAGTATTTTCTGCTAAAGTTAAACAATATTTTAAAAAACTAGTAAATAAACTTGTTCAAAAGGAATCCTTGTACGATTCTCCTGTCGCAGGACATATTAGAGGAGATATGACAGGTACACTACACTGTACATTATTTTTTGGATTGCAACCAGAAGCTCTACGAGACACAAAGTTATTATC
>CAZLZP010000127.1:0-2314 GCA_964564045.1 uncultured Rickettsiales bacterium | reverse complement strand
TTAAAAAAAGAATTCGGCGACAGATTTATTTTTGTCCAAAATCAATTCAGCAACCTTGATGAGGTGCTACAATCTTTAGGAATTGAAAAAGTTGATGGTATAATAATGGATCTTGGTTTCTCTTCAATGCAAGTAGATACGCCGCGCAGGGGCTTTTCGTTCCAGGCTGATGGCCCACTTGATATGCGCATGAGCGGAGATGGAATGAGCGCCGAAGATTTTATCAACGAAGCATCATTCGAAGATCTTTCAAATGTAATTTTTAAATTCGGCGATGAGAAAAGATCGAGAGAGATTGCACGCGCGATAATTCGCGAACGAGAAAAACAAAAAATAACCGGCACGCTGCAACTGGCAGAAATCATAGCGAAAGTGAGTGGCGGTTACAGCGATGGAATTCATCCTGCCACAAGAAGTTTTCAAGCGATCAGAATTTTTATCAATGATGAGTTTGATGAATTAAAATCTGTGTTGCAAAAAGCAAAAGATGTATTAAAAGAAAATGGTAGACTAGTTGTAATTACGTTTCACTCGGGAGAAGATACAATAGTGAAAGATTTCTTTAAAATACATTCAGGCCATGAAAGCCGCGGTTTCTCTAGGTATTCGCCGGCTTCAGTAGCATCGCGCTCTTCGCTTCCTAATGAACTGGAAATAATTACGCACAAACCTATCGCAGCGACTGATGAAGAAATTGAAATGAATATTCGCGCGCGTTCGGCAAAAATCCGTGCAGCAAAAAAATTAGCAGCAGGTATTAACTAATGATAATTAGAGGCAGAACATATTTATTCGTTATAGCATGTTTCATGATGATATTCATGGTGTACTTCTTCGAGAACAAAGTACACAGCATAAAAGATAAAATTGCGCAAACCGAAGAAAAGCTTGCCAGATACGATGAAGACCTGAAAGTTCTTGAAGCTGAATGGAGCTACCTTAATAATCCACAAAGATTATCTTCACTGGCGGAAGATATTCACGATGTAATGAGTAGCCCTGTAAGAACTCAGTTCACTAATTTGAAAGATCTTCCTGCCCGCGAAGTAATGACAGCCAAAGCTGATTCATCACAAGTTATGCCATGAGAAGTTCCAGCGCTACACGACCAAGACTAAAAGTATTTCTAGAAGGTTCACTTGATAAATCAATAAAACGGGCACAGCTAAGGCTGCTTTTCCTTGTTTGCGCAATACTTATAACCTTTTGCACCATCGCCGGAAAGACCATAAAACTAACATTCTTCTATGCACCAGAAGAAATAAAAAGACTAACTATTGTAAAAGCGGCCATAAATTCTAAGTCTAACCCAATAACAAAACTTCAGAAAGATAAGTTCAGAAAATCGGTATATGATAGGAATGGTAATCTTATATCTTCCAACCTTATAACATCTTCGCTATTTGCCAACCCCAAAATAATGATCGATGCCAAAGAAGCAGCCAGCCAGCTTAGCAAAATGTTCCCCGAGCTTAACAAGAACGAGCTATACAATAAACTGAAGGATAAAAAGAAAAGTTTCCTGTGGATAAAACGTAACCTGCATCCAAAACAAAAATACGAGGTGAACGCATTAGGTATTCCCGGGCTGCAGTTTGAAGATGAAGAAAAAAGGATATATCCGCAAGGCAAATTGTTTTCGCATGCCATCGGAATGGTTGGCCAAGATGGCCGCGGCCTTTCAGGTTTGGAAAAATACCTTGATAACCTTGATGAAGATAATTTTGATGCTGCGCTGAACGAAAAGAATATCACCACTACTTTAGATACCAGAGTTCAGAGCATATTAAAAACCGAGATGCAAACTGCAATGGAACATTTTAAAGCGCAATCTGCCACCGGAATGGTTATGGATGTTAATAATGGCGAGATACTGGCACTGGTAAGCCTGCCAGACTACGATCCGAACCTGCCAAAGAACTTAAAGCAGCAAACCTTATTCAATACCGCCACGCTTGGAAATTACGAACTTGGCTCTATCTTCAAACCGTTCACTTTTGCCGCCGCCTTCGATACCGGAAAAATAAATGAGAAAATGGTCTTCGATGCCACCGAGCCTTTAAGAACAGGCCGATTCAGCATCAGCGATTTCCACGCAAAAAAAAGGCCGTTAACTGTGCCAGAAGTATTAATGTATTCATCTAATATAGGTACTGCAAAAATTGGCCAGGAAGTTGGGGCCACCAGGCTACAGGAATATTTCCGAAAATTAAAATTCTACGACAAGCTTGAAGTTGAGATAAACGAGAAATCAGTTCCTACCACACCAAAAGTATGGGGAGAAGCAACCTTACTTACGGTTTCATTCGGGCAT
>CAZLZP010000126.1:0-2403 GCA_964564045.1 uncultured Rickettsiales bacterium | reverse complement strand
TCACATGGAAGAGCTGGACAGGGCAGGTGTGCCAATACTCGATTCCCTTATCGATCTTCGTGATACGGTAGAAACCCCAAAAATGCGTGATCTTCTGGCTGATCTGGTAGAATTTATCCGTGGCGGTGATCAGCTTTCAGTGGCAATGAGCAAAAGGAAAGATGTTTTTGACGAGCTGTTCGAAGGACTTATTGCGGTGGGTGAAGAAACCGGTAACATCGGTGATTCTTTCGGCCACCTTTCAAAGCACATAAAATGGCAAACTGATTTCAAGCGTAAAATAAAGAAAGCGATAACATATCCTATCGTATTGGTTGTTGTAATGACACTGGTAATAATACTGATGATGTTATTCGTTGTGCCGCAACTTGTCGACTTCCTTCAGAAGCAAGGGTTCGACCTGCCATTCTACACGCGGGCGCTAATAGCTGTCTCGGCGTTCTTTGTGCAGTTCTGGTATTTGGTTGTAATCACTTTAATATCCGCGCCTATCATCTTTTTGATTACCTATAAACGAAGTGCAAAATTTAAATTCTTCATGGATAAAATATTCTTAAGAGTGCCGGTGCTTGGTAGTTTGATACTAAAAATAAATCTGGCGCGTTTTGTAAAATTCTTTTCAATTACTTTCACAAGCGGCCTTGGCGTGCTTGAGTCGCTTGAAATATCCCGAAAAGTTGTTAATAACAGCGTTATTCGCGCCTCGGTAGATATTATTATAATGGATATAAGTAATGGCTCAACTATCACAGAGGCTATCGCCGCGCGCGATAGTTTTCCTAGTTTGGTGGTAAGAATGTTCCGGGTTGGTGAAGAAAGTGCTAATATGGATAGGGCGCTGGCAAACGTTAACTTCTTCTATGAAAGAGAGATAGACGATACGATAGAAACAATGGTGGCGCTTATTCAGCCAATATTGCTTGCGGTTATGGGTGGTATATTAATGTGGATCATTGCGGCGGTGTTCGGTCCGGTATATGGTAGCTTTAGTAAAATGAAATTCTAATAAGGTGTAGGTTGTTTAAGAAAAATTCAAATATAGTTATTTCTCTTGGTGATGATGGCGCAATTGTTAGTTGCTTCAATGCGGGCATACTTAACAAGCGTATATTTGTCACCAGCCCGCTGTCGTCTGATTTTATCGATCTTACAAAAGCGATGCCTGATGCCACTATATACCTGTTAATAGATACCATCGATCAGAATTACATCTTTTCCAGCATACCAAATGTAGGCAGAGGAAATGTATCAAAAATAATAAAAAGAAAAACCTCCACCGAGTTCGACCCTAACGATATCAATGCCCATTTATTTTTAGCGAAAGATTCTTCGGCCACCAAAAAAACTTTAAAGTATCTTTTTGTTTCCGTTAGGAACGGCCCTCCATTCAAAGATTGGGTAGAGGTATTAAATTCATTGCCTAACAGGTTTGAAGGTATCTACCTGCTTCCGGTTGAATCGGAAGATTTTATCAGGAAGGTACGACTTGCTATCCACGGAGAAAAAAAGACCATACCTGATGAATGGGAAGTGCTTATTTCCTATAACAGGGTAGGTGGGTTCAGGCAGATAGTGCAGAAGAATGGCAAGCTTATATTCACCCGTATATCGCAGTCTGTAAGTTTGCAAACGCCTGATGCTGTAGGCAGGAATATAAGTCAGGAAGCTGCTAACACACTTGAATATATAAGGCGTATAGGTTTCTACGATCAGACTATCTCTATATACATAATATGTGCGAAAGATGCGGCAAGCCATATTGAAATACCTGGGGTAAAACCGAAAGATGTATATGTATGTAACCCTTTTGATCTGGCCCAGAAGCTAAACCTAACGCACTCTTCTCAAGAGGGTGATAAATTTGGTGATGTTATATTTGCGGCTAATTTCATAAATACTAAAAAGAAAATACTAAGGCTTACCACTGCTGAGATAAGAGGGGCTGAAAAGCTGGCCGTAATATCAAAAATATTCAGTATATTCAGCTATGGGCTTATAGCAATTCTACCACTAGCTGCTGCCTATTTTATGTACCACGGAATTTCTACAACCAAAGAAATATCTGAGCGAGAAAATCAGGTAAGAAGCAAGGGCGAAGAGTTGGCTAGTGTAAAAGATTTTGAAAAGGAATATGGTATAAAGCCAGAAACGCTTAATGATGTGGTTAAGGCAAAAAGCCAACTTTCCAAGGCAGATGAATCATTTTTTGATCTTCTCCAGAAATATAAAGAGGCCGATACATTCTCAAGCTATGTAAAAAAAATAGCCTTTATTCCTGATGTTTCGGGTAGGCGCTCGGTAACGCTTGATGCTGTTTTTGATTACGGCAATGCCAGGAATTACAGTGATATGCTCGATCTGGTTGAGCGGCAGCGCGGCGCGGCGGATTTCCGTCACCCGCGC
>CAZLZP010000125.1:0-2404 GCA_964564045.1 uncultured Rickettsiales bacterium | reverse complement strand
AGAAAAGAGAACGAGATTTTTAAGATTTATTATAGATAGTAAGGTTTAATAACAAACATATTATTCTCCTCTGTAAGCTCTTTCAAGCTCAGCTAAATCCAGTTTACCTGTCATCTTAAGCATTGCTGCGCCAACTCGATCAGCTTTAACTGGATCTGGATCGCTCATCATAATGTCTAGGCTTTCGGGCATAATTTGCCATGTTACCCCAAATTTATCTGTAACCCATCCGCAAGACAATATTTTTCCACCTTCCGATAGTGCATCCCAAAGCTTATCAATCTCAGCCTGATCTTTGCAGTTTACTGCGATGGAGATAGCTTCACTAAATTTATAATATGGGCCACCATTTAGTGCGGTGAAGTTTTGGCCATTTAGTTCAAAGTCTATTGTGGATACATCTCCGGCCTTTTTGCCAGCTTCTTTTGCAACTGACTCTGTAAGATACGTTGTGTTTACAATTTTTGCATCTTCAAATAGCGATACATAAAGGTCTACCGCTTCTTTAGCTTTATCCTCAAACCAAAAGAAAGTTACGATTTTTCGCATAGTGATAGGTTAATAATTACTAAGTTAGTTTATCATCGGTGATTTTGATAATCAAAGTAATTTCATGCTTGACATAACTGTCAAGAAGAACTAACCTATACCATAGGTACACGTTTAAATTTTATTCTACAAATATGCTTAAGCACGAAACAACAGATAATAAGCAAAAGGCGTCCCTCTCTGTCAAGAAGTCCCAAGGAACAATAACTAAAATTCTAAAAATGATTGATGAAGATAGGTATTGCCCAGAAATTATTCAGCAAATAGAGGCAGCTATGGGGTTACTTCAATCAGCTAAAAAGACATTACTTCTAGGACACTTAGACCATTGTTTAGAAGATAAACTTAAAGAGGACAGAACAAAAGCTATTTCCGAGCTCATCAGAATTTTTGATCTTAAATAATTTATTTTATTATTTAAATCTTATGGAAGTTAAAACATCGACTTTAAATAATATTGGCATTGCAACTGTTGTCATAGTTTTAATTGTAAGTGGAGTATTATTGTTTGCAAATACTCCAAATTCAAATGTTGAAAGTAATACAGATGTGGTTTCTACTTCAGGAGATACTCAGATAATCGATCTAACTGCCAAAGGAGGATACAAGCCTTCTGTAATCAACGCGGTAGCAGGCAAAGAGACAGTACTAAGGGTCAATACTAACAATACTTTTGACTGTAGCTCAGCTTTGACTATTCCTAAGCTCGGAGTTCAAAAGAACTTACCACCAACCGGGAAAACAGAAATTTCTTTAGGAATCCAAAAGGCTGGAACTGAAATAGATGGTACATGCTCAATGGGAATGTATAGCTTTAAAATTAAATTTACTTAATCTTAAATATTACTAACTACATATGTCAAAATTCTTAACAATTTCCCTGATGATTGTAACTCTAATCTTAGGTTTAGGTATTGGATATATGATCACTCCCGAGTATGCAAAGCAAGCGGCAATGCATCAATACAATTTAGGAAGTGCAGATGATAAATACGATCTAAGGTTTATAGATGCAATGATCGAACATCATGAAGGTGCTATACAAATGGCTGAAGATGCAAAGATGAAGTCAAGTCGCGAAGAGATTAAGAACTTAGCTGATGACATTATTGAAGCACAAAGTAGCGAGATAGAAATGTTAAAAGAATGGAAAGAAGAGTGGTATAGCAATAAATAATATTACCTTACTATTATGACCCAAGAACTAACAATACCGGTAAAGGGAATGCATTGTGCTAGCTGCGCAATAACTATTCAGAAAACTTTAAAAAAAGCTAAAGGTGTTATTGAGTGCGAAGTAAATTATGGAAATGAAAAGGCTAAAATTGAATTTGACCCTACTTCAACTAATATTCAGGAGCTTAGTAAGACAATTGAACCATTTGGATATTCATTGAAAAGTGATTCTGCTCATAATGAAAGCATACACCAAATGCCTGACCTGCCTGCCGTCAGGCACGGTGGCACTATGATGATGGATCATGAAATGCATGATATGGAAGGCATGGACCATTCGGAACATCTTGGATTAAATCAGTCAAAGGCAGATAAACTTAAAGAACTTGAAGATCAACGGCAAAAGGTAGAGTTTGTAATGCCAATTACATTAGCAATATTCGGTTTAATGATGTGGGAAATTGCTAGTCTTGCCTTTAATTGGTTTCCACTATTCTTTCTTCCGCACGAATTATTTCAAATGCTTTCATTTATTCTATCAACCATAGTTTTATTCTGGATAGGAAAAGATTTTCTGAAGGAAGTTGTTGTTTTTGCTAAATACAGAGTTGCGAATATGTATACTCTTATTGGAATTGGAACACTAGTTGCCTATCTCTATAGTTCAATAATAGTTTTA
>CAZLZP010000124.1:1901-2669 GCA_964564045.1 uncultured Rickettsiales bacterium | reverse complement strand
TGCCTTTGACCAGCACTTTGATTTGAGTGTTAATTCTTCTGGCCGTTATATTATCTTCAACATCCATCCATACATAATGTCTTTCTACCCAGTCCTTAATCGCAAGCAGAATACCTATTATCATCCAGCCCATTGCACCAATGGTAAAAGGACGCAACACAACTCGTACCTTTTCCTCGTGCTCAGTTGGAATATTCAATATGGGTAGAATAATATATAATGTTATTAGAAGCAGCGTAACTATTCTGCTGGAGGATTTAATTCGGGGAACTAAACATTCTATGAAACTAGAAGAAAAAATCTTCTTTGACCTCTTCAACAGTATTAATAGAAGCAGATGAATCAGCCACCCAGCCGTCAAAATAGTTAGCACGGATATAATTTGAGGAAAATTTGTAAATAGAATTTTAAGGTCCATATGTTTATATGAACCAATTAAGCATAAAAAATCTATAATAATTTTACTTTAATTTTTTTTAATTAACTCTTGCGTTTTGCAGCATAATAGGACTATTCTATCGGGGGAATTCAAGTTTTTTTATAACTTATTGAATCGTAATGTTTATAGCGCGTTTCATATTACCTCTTTTGATTGCTTTAACTTTAGTTGCACTGGCGGTTACACCACTGACAGAAAATTTAGTGTCCGGCTGGTTCAAGCGGGATGTTGAGTTACGTTCGCAGCTTATCTTTCAGTCTGTTGAAGATACTATTAGTGAATCATGGGAAGGAAATAAAAGCACAGATTCTTACAAACGACTTTTTGAT
>CAZLZP010000124.1:0-1890 GCA_964564045.1 uncultured Rickettsiales bacterium | reverse complement strand
CTCGTGATGAAAGAATATTAGCGGTAGGCCTTTGTACAAATAATGGGAAATTAATTGGGAAAAGTTCTTTATGGCCTGAAGGTATTGCCTGCCCTGAAAAATTGTCTGATAATGAATCGGCATCTATAATTAAAGAAATCGAATCGGGGCCTCTTCTTATTAGCAGCTTCCTCTTGGCTGATACATTACAAAAGCCATCATTTATAATTCTGCATGATCTTACCTTTGTTGAACGGCGTACACAAAAATCAGTATTTTACCTTATAGGTTTTATTATAACAGTTTCCCTAATAGCAGCCTTTGTCACTATTTTAACGGCTCGACTGACCTTACGTAGTTGGTTGGGGCGTTTACGCCTTACCTTAAATAATCCTAGTACACAATTTTCCAATCAGGGCTTGCCACGCGAGTTTTTGCCTGTCGTACGTGAAGTGCGGCAAATGCTGCGTGATATTAAGCCAGGAACATATCAATCGGAACATAAAGTTGAATGGACAGAACAAACATTAAAGCGCGTACTGGAACAAGAACTTCCTAATTCAGAGGTTATAGTTGTTTCAAATCGTGAGCCTTATATTCATAATCGTGGTGCTGATGGTAAAGTTACCTTGCAACGTCCTGCAAGCGGTCTTGTAACGGCATTAGAACCCATCACCCGTGCGTGTAATGGAACATGGATCGCTCATGGTAGCGGTACTGCCGATAAGGATGTGGTTGATTCATCAGATTGTATAGCAGTTCCTCCTGCTAAACCAGAATATACATTATGTCGTGTATGGTTAACTCAGGAAGAAGAGGAAGGTTATTATTATGGCCTTGCTAATGAAGGATTATGGCCGCTTTGCCATATCACCTTTGTACGGCCTAATTTCCGTGAAAATGACTGGAAGGAATATAAGGCAGTAAACCGGAAGTTTGCCGATGCCGTAATAAAACAGGCAAAAACAAAGAACCCTGTGATTCTGGTTCAGGATTATCATTTTGCTCTGCTTCCAAGCTATATTCGTGAAAAACTTCCTGATGCCACTATAATTACCTTCTGGCATATACCTTGGCCTAACCCGGAGGTGTTCAGTATTTGCCCTTGGCGGGAAGAGATACTTGCCGGACTGTTGGGTAGTTCAGTTCTTGGTTTTCATACACAATTCCACTGCCAGAATTTTGTTGATACAGTTGATCGCTTCCTTGAAAGCCATATCAATCGTGATCAATCAATAGTTACAGTAGCTAACCATTCTACACTTATTCGCCCATATCCAATATCAATAGCATGGCCTCCTGAGGGGATCGAAAAAGTTGCGGCAGCAGATACATGTCGGGATACTGTTCGCAAACGCTATAATATTGATAGTAACGTTCTGATAGGCGTTGGTGTTGAACGTTTTGATTATACAAAAGGTATCGTCGATAGATTCCAAGCGATAAAAGAATTTCTACAAAGCCATAAAGAATGGCAGGGTCGTTTTACATTCATTCAAGCTGCTGCGCCAAGCAGAAGTACCTTGCCTGCATATCAGGCGGTACAAAGAGAAGCCTATGAACTGGCAGATGCTATTAACAGAGAGTTCGGGAATGAAAAATATAAACCTATAATTCTTTCTGTCAGGCATCATGAGCCGGAAGAAGTATTTGAATTATTCCGTGCAGCTGATCTTTGTGTTGTTAGTAGTCTGCACGATGGAATGAATCTTGTAGCAAAAGAATTCGTAGCAGCGAGAAATGATGAAAAGGGTGTGCTTATATTAAGTACTTTTGCAGGGGCTTCCAAAGAGCTTCTGGAAGCATTGCTTGTAAATCCATATGATATTAAAGGAATGGCAAAAGCATTACATAATGCCCTCCTGATGTCAGAAACAGAACAAAAAGAACGTATGCGCTTGTTGCGAGACA
>CAZLZP010000123.1:0-2766 GCA_964564045.1 uncultured Rickettsiales bacterium | reverse complement strand
TGATTCCTATTGAAATTATAATCAGAAATGTTTCTGCCGGAAGCTTCTGCAAAAGATTCGCTATTGATGAGGGTGTGAATTTTTATCGTCCTGTTGTTGAAATGTGTCTGAAAAGCGATAAGCTTGGCGATCCTTTCATTACCGATGAACATGTTGATGTTTTTGGATGGGCGGCTCCTGAAGAGACTGATGCGATGAAGAATATTGCCGTGCGCGTGAATGATTTTGTAGGAGGTTTATTCCATGCCGTTGGAATTAAACTTGTAGATCTGAAACTGGAATTCGGCCGCGTGTTCGATGAACAAGGGAATCTTTTCCTGCTGGTTGCTGATGAAATCAGCCCGGATTCATGCAGGTTATGGGACATTCAAACCGGAAACATACTGGATAAAGACAGGTTCCGTAAAAATATGGGCGGCTTGCAGGATGCATATCGTGAAGTTGCAAAACGACTTGGTATAATAAATGAAAAAGAAGATGGCAACGTTGTAGATCTTAAAGATGCAAGAAGCGAAGACAAGGGAGAATAAAGGTGAAGGCTAGGGTATATGTTACGTTAAAGAATGGTGTGCTTGACCCTCAGGGTAAGGCAATTCAGGGAAGTCTTAATAACCTTGGTTTTCAAGGCATAGCAGCTGTTCGCCAGGGTAAGCTTATTGAAATTGCGCTTGACGAGAAAGACAAAAAGAAAGCGGAAGAAAAGCTTGAGAATATGTGTAAAAATCTTCTAGCTAACACAGTTATTGAAAATTACGAATACGAAATAAAAGAATAAACCTTATATATCATGAAAGCAGGTGTTGTAGTATTTCCAGGCTCTAATTGTGATAGAGACATGAAGGTTGCCTTACAAAGTTTAGGTGTTGATGTAACCATGCTTTGGCACAAGGAAACAACACTTCCAAAACTTGATCTTATAGTATTGCCTGGTGGTTTTTCATACGGTGATTATCTTCGTTGCGGTTCAATGGCCGCACATTCCAACCTGATGAGAGAGATAAAGAAGTTCGCTGATACAGGCGGTTATGTTCTTGGCGTATGCAACGGTTTCCAGATTCTTACCGAGGCACAACTACTGCCAGGCGCTTTAATGCGTAACAAGAATTTAAAATTCATCTGCAAAGATATTTATCTGAAACCAGAGAACTCTGATACTGTTTTCACTAAAAGATTCAAAGAAAAGAAATCGGCAAAGGTTTCTATTGCGCATGCTGATGGAAATTACTTCGTTCAGGAAGATGGGCTGAAAGCGCTGAACGATAATGCCCAGATAGCTTTTAAATATTCGAATGTTTCCGGTGAAACTACTGATGATGCAAACCCGAATGGTTCTTTGGGTAATATTGCGGGCGTGTTCAACAAAAAGAAAAATGTTCTTGGCATGATGCCTCACCCTGAACGCCACTGCGACTACATGACAGGCGGTACCGATGGCCGACTTGTTTTCGAAAGCCTGATAAGCTCTATTTAGAAACGATTAAATTAATTAACCTTCGATTGCTTTCAGGAAAGATCTTTCCAGGGAGTTTATCCCCATTAGTTCTTTGAAGCCAGATGGCGTACCAAAATAAATAATTTTGGTATCATGAAGAATTGCTATCTTGTCGCAGATCTCGTCTATATCTGAAAGAATATGAGAGCTGAAGAAAATCGTGTTCTCTGGATTGTTCTTTACATAATCTATCAACGCATCTTTCAGGGCAATGCGTGCGCTAGGGTCTAGCCCGCTCATTGGTTCATCAAGCATCAGGAACGGACAGCCAACAAGTAAAGAAGAAAGCAAACCAAGTTTCTGGCCCATACCTTTTGAATAACTTGAAACGCGGTTATTCAGAACATCAGGATCAAGGCGAAGTAACCGTGCCAGCCTTACAGCATCAGGCTTTACAAAAGGTTTTTTGTAATATGAACAGGTAAGTTTAAGGAACTCCTCGCCCTTTAAAAAAATTGAAGGCTGGAATTTTTCAGGAAGGAAGGAAAGATTATTTCTGGCGGTTTTATCTTTTACATTTTTACCGTATATGCTCGCATCACCAGAGTCTTGGTCTAGCAGGCCAAGAATTATCTTTATCATTGTTGTTTTGCCTACTCCGTTCAGGCCGACTAGACCGAATATCTCGCCTTTATTTACTTCAATAGATATATCGTCAAGCACCTTGTGTTGCTTAAAGCTTTTTCGGAGGTTTTTTATTTCGAGTGGCTTGCTCATTTTTCCAACAATCTTTCTAAATATCTGGCTATTAGGTCTATTTCAAAATTTACCTTTGAACCAACCTTTAATAATTTTAAATTAGTTTGCTCTAAGGTATGCGGAATTATATTAACCTCAAACAAATCATTTTCAACATTATTAACCGTAAGTGAGGTTCCATTTATCGTAACCGAGCCTTTGGCAGCAATATATTTTTTAAAATTTGCCGGCAGCTTAAATTTTATCTGCCAATTATTTTCTATCTCTTTTATGGAAACAACTTCGGCAACTCCATCAATATGACCAGTAACCAGGTGGCCACCTAGCTCATCACCCACTTTAGTGGCCTGTTCCAGATTTATAAGATCGCCCAGTTTTGCGCTATTAAGAGTTGTTTTATCAAGGGTTTCCGGTGAAACATCAAACACCAGAATGTTATTAGATTTTTCTATAACCGTTAGGCAGCAACCATTGCAGGCAATAGATGCTCCGATAGCAATGTTACCAGTATTGTACCTTGTTTTAATAGAAAGCCGCAGAGACCTGGATCCCTTATCCAGCTTCTGAACCTCTCC
>CAZLZP010000122.1:0-2802 GCA_964564045.1 uncultured Rickettsiales bacterium | reverse complement strand
ACCGAAGCGGAGATTTCCCGACGCAGAACTTTTACATAGTTAGTAAATGTAAGATCTTGCGAGGCAATTGCCCTTACAGTTACGGTAAGTGTTTGACTGCCAACATTTCCGCTTAACGCTGAAACCACCGGCATGAGCGCGGCTAGTGCTACAAACTCACGTATCACGCCTTCAAAATTTGAAACCACGAATGTAGAAAGTATCGCCGCCAGAAGATTTATCAGCAGCCACGGCGCCCTGCCACGGAATTTACTCATCGAGCTTGATGATACATCTGAACCACCGGTTAACCCGGCAAGAGCAAGCATATCTTCTTTTGCTTCTTCTTCGATAACGTAGGTAATATCATCTACGGTAATAACACCTATCATTTTTCCTTCAGGATCTATCACCGGTGTGGAGATAAGATTATACTTCTTGAATATATTCGCCACCTCTTCCTGATCGACCATACCAGAGATAGGATACTCTACTTTTGCCATCAGCTCTTTTACCTTAACATCGCGAGTACTGCGCATTATACGGCTTAGCGGAATGAAGTGTGTTGGCCTGTCTTCCTCGTCAAGCACGAATATTGTATAAAAATCCTGTGGAAGATCTTTGCTGCCACGAAGAAAATCGATAACATCACCAACATTAGATTTCTTTGAGACGGTAACGAAATCTTTATTGGCAAGACGACCGGCGGAATCTTCAGGATAAGAAAGTGAATCTTCAACCTCTAAACGCTTTTCGGTTGAAAGCTCATCTAAGATATCCTCCCTTTTCTGGCGAGGAAGATCTTCAACGAACCTAACCGCATCATCTGTTTCAAGCTTATCTATCGCCTTCGCAGATTCAGTAACACCCATCAGTGATGCTACCTGTTCTTTTATTTCGGGATCAAGGTATGTTAGTATTTCGGAATCTACATCTCCGAGAACAGCTATTACCCGCTCTCTGTCGTCGGGTTCACATAAATTAAGAAGCTCGGCGATATCAGATGGGTGCTGCTTTTCAAGCAGTTTTGCCAAAGCTTTGAAATCCTCTTCTTTTAAGGCGGCAAGAAGCGGCAGAAGAATATCTTCCTGAGAATAGTAATCTGTTTTGATATTCTCACTCATGTTATTCTCTTTTTGAACTTATGAAGTTTTATAACAGAAAAGTATCTTACAAGCCCTTAGATTTTAAGAAAGCATCTATATCTGCCGGCTTTTCTATATTCGCTGTTTCAATATTAGCAATAATTCTTTTCACCAAACCTGATAATACTTTACCGCTACCCACCTCTACTGCGGAAGTAACAGAATATTTTCCGGCCATGTTAAGTACAGATTCTCTCCAGCGTACGCGGCCTGTAACCTGAGCCACAAGCAGTTTGCGAATTTCATCAGGGCTCTCAGTTGCTTCAGCGGTTACGTTAGCTATTACTGGAACTACCGGCTGTTTAATAACTTCTGCCTGCAATGCAATTGCCATTTTTTCCTGAGCTGGTTTCATAAGTGATGAGTGGAACGGAGCTGAAACCGGAAGCTTTAAGTAACGCTTCGCACCCATTTCCTTTGCGATGGCCTCACCTTTATCTACCCCAGCGGCAGAGCCAGAAACTATCACCTGACCATCAGAGTTATCGTTAGCAATTTCGCAAGGCTCTTCAGTAGTATGAGCCTTCTGGCACAATTCTTCCACCTGCGCAAAACTTAAACCCATAACCGCAGCCATACCACCTTTTCCTACCGGCACAGCTTCCTGCATGGATTGGCCCCGAAGTTTTAACAGCTTCGCTGTTTGAGAAATATTAAATGCTCCGGCCGCGCATAGTGCAGAATATTCACCAAGTGAATGTCCGGCAACATAATCGGCGAAGAATGGAAGATCTTTTCCTGATTGTTTAAGCAGAACCTTAAGCACCGCCATAGATGTTGCCATTAAGGCCGGCTGCGCATTTTCGGTTAATGTAAGTGTATCTTGTGGGCCTTCAAAGATAATTTTGGAAAGATTTTGGCCAAGTGCATTATCAACTTCCTGAAATACTTCTTTGGCCTCAGAGAATGCATCGAACAATTCTTTGCCCATGCCAACCACTTGTGAACCTTGCCCCGGAAATATAAAAACTTTTTTCATAGCCTTTCCTAATTATTTTCTAAAAAATTTTATTAAACTACTTCAGCTTTTTTAGCAATAAGTGAAACTCAGAGTGCGATGCTATAGTATATATATCGCCCCTTTCAAGATATTTACTAACATCGGCATGGCCATACAGAACAGGCACAACACCAGTGTTGAATGCAGCTTCGATATCGGTAACGCTATCACCTATCATCCAAACTTTATCAAAGTCTTTCTCGGTTATGTTGGAATGTTTAAGCGCAAGCAACAAAGGTTCTTTGAATGGTTTATCTTTTTCAGCATCGGCAGCGCCAATAATTGCATTGAAATATTTTGTTATACCTAAATGTTCCAGTTCGTTTCGCAGATGTATGCCGGTTTTATTGCTTACTATGGCGATAAATGAATCCATCTCAGCCATGGCCTTTATACTTTCCAGCGAACCGGGAAGCAAAGATATTTCCTGCAGGTGGCATGCCAAAAACGCGCTAAAATACAGGGTTTTTGCCTTTTCCCAGTCTGCCCCGAATATTCTGGGGAATGATTCACGTAATGAATGGTGTATGCCTTCCCTGCCCGCTATTACCTCTTCAATCGTCCACTCCTTATGGCCCATCTCACGAAAAGCAACATTCAGGCACTTATGGATTATCTTCCATGAATCGGCCAGTGTGTTATCCCAATCGAGCAAAATAGCTTTGGGTTTCTGAACCT
>CAZLZP010000121.1:0-2817 GCA_964564045.1 uncultured Rickettsiales bacterium | reverse complement strand
AATATAGCATCAATCGGCCCCTGCCCGGTTACGTTCGCAGTTTGTTCCTTGCCCTCAATGAACAAGCTTAAGCGCGCAGTTTGCGGGCCCTTTGTGCCGCAGTGAACATCCATGCTGCCGAATTGAATTTTTCCAGTAAGTAGTTCTTTCGCAGTATCATCAACAATGGCGATAATATCTTCGTCAAAAACTTCTTTCTTCTTATCAGCAAGGTCTTTGAACTCTTGGAACAATCTATCAAGCTCGCTGTCTTCCACGTGCAAGTTAAGTTCGCGTATTTTATCTTTGAACGCCGCGCGCCCAGAATGTTTGCCCATAACCAATTTGTTTTTAGTAAGGCCAATGCTTTCCGGCTTCATAATTTCATAGGTTTCGGCATGTTTTAAAACGCCATCCTGGTGAATACCGCTTTCATGTGCAAATGCGTTAGCGCCAACAATCGCCTTGTTCGCCTGTACATGTAAGCCGGTTACGTTCACTATCATTTTTGAAGCACGCATTATATATTCGCTTTTCACATCACACCTGTACGGAAGTAGATCTTTGCGCGTTTTTAAGGTCATCACAATTTCCTCAAGCGAAGTATTTCCGGCACGTTCACCAATACCGTTTATGGTACATTCAATTTGCCTTGCGCCAGCCTGCATTGCGGCTATTGCGTTAGCAACCGCTAGCCCTAAATCGTTCTGGCCATGGAAAGAGAATATCGCCTTGTCAGAATTCGGCACCCTTCTACGCACCTCAGTAAAAATATGGAAAATTTCCGAAGGAATGGAATAGCCCACAGTATCAGGTAAGTTAATGGTAGTGGCGCCGTTTTTTATTGCCGTTTCAACCGCACGGCATAAAAAATCAAGCTCGGTGCGGGTTGCGTCCATTGCGCTCCATTCCACATCATCGCACAAATTGCGGGAATGTTTTACCGTATCAGCAATTATCTCAATCGCCTGCTCACGAGTTTTCTTGAACTGGTATTGCAAATGGATATCTGAAGTGCTCATAAAAGTATGAATTCTAGGGCGCTTGGCAGGTTTTACCGCCTCCCCTGCTCTATCAATATCTTTATGAATAGCACGGGCAAGAGAACAAACGGCAGCATTCTTGGTACGCTTGGCTATTTCGTTCACCGCATGGAAATCACCGTTGGAAGAAATTGCGAATCCCGCTTCAATAATATCAACATTCATATCATCAAGCACTTCTGCTATCATAATTTTTTCTTCAACGTTCATGGTGCAACCCGGGCTTTGCTCGCCATCGCGCAAGGTTGTATCGAATATGTGTATTTTGTCAGACATAAAAATCCTAAGTTAGGTAATTAATTAAGTTTAAAAAATGTTAAAAGTCTAGAAAAAGGAATGGGAAATGTATATGAGCTGCTAGCTCAGCAGCAGAAGTTGCAAAGATGATGATGTATGTATCGTAATATTAGACATATTGTTATTAATAGCTTATTTAGTTCTATTAGTAAATAAAAAAACCAAGTACTGGGTACTTAGTACTAAGTACCGAAAAATATGAACTCACAACCAAAAAGCGTAGTAAAACTGGTTTCGCAGAAAATTTCGGCAAAAAGCCCGAAATCGCTGTACTCGCGCTTTTTGCTTATAACTATCCTGCCGGTATTGCTTATTCAGCTTATTACCACCTATATCTTTTACGAGCGCCACTGGAGCAGCCTTTCTCGTAACATGATATCATCTCTTACCGGCGAAATAGCCACCATAGTAAGCGTTCTAGAAAAGCTGCCAAAGGAAGATGGCGAAACCTTCCTGCTGGAAACGGCAAAATACAACAGTACGTGGGTTTCCATAAACAAGAACCAGCAGCTTGATACCTATAAGAACCGGAATCAGGAATATGCCGCCCTTATTGAAAACCTCAGTTCAAAAATCAAGAACGATTTTGCCATATTTCATGAACCTGATGAATCTTTAAGAATTTCCATTCAGGTTGGTAGTAATGTTGTTAACGTTAATTTCAACGATAAGCGCATAGCGAATCCTTCCACTTACATATTCATATTGTGGATGTTCGGCTCGTCTGTTTTCCTAACAATAATTTCAGTTATGTTCCTGCGTGGGCAGGTTCGTTCAATACTGAACCTCTCAAGCGCTGCGGAAAATTTTGGTAAGGGCGGCGACATGAAAGATTTCAAGCCTTCCGGCGCGCGTGAAATTCGCTCTGCCGGCATTGCCTTCATTGAAATGAAAGAGCGTATAAAGCGCCTTATCGATACCCGAACGCAAATGCTTGCTGGCGTTTCGCATGATATTAAAACTCCCCTTACCCGCATGAAGCTTATGCTTTCGCTACTACAGGATAAGACTCGAAAAGAGCAGATAGAAACCGAAGTTGACGATATGGGCAAAATGATAGAGGGCTATTTAAGCTTCGCCCAGCTTGAAACGCAGAATCAGGTGCAAGAGCCAGTTCAGGAACTTAACCTAAACACTTTCATCACAGAGTTAACTGACCGTTACCGCAATTATCCCAACAAAATCACCGTTGATGTGCCTGAAAATATCATCATTCATCTCCGCCCGGAATATTTCAAACGCGCTTTGTCAAACCTTATCGATAACTCTATCAAGTACGCGAAAAATCTTTCTGTAACCGCGCAGGTAATAGATGAAAGCGCCGTGATCCATGTTGATGATGATGGCCCTGGCATTCCAGAGAATAAGCAGGAACAGGTGTTCCAGCCATTCTATCGTTTAGATGAATCGCGCAATTCTGAAACCGGCGGTGTTGGGCTTGGCCTTTCCATCGCGCGCGATATTGTTCAGAAGCACGGCGGCGATATAAAACTTTCCC
>CAZLZP010000120.1:0-2831 GCA_964564045.1 uncultured Rickettsiales bacterium | reverse complement strand
AAGCTTAGCACTTAAAATATCCTCGATTATACCCAAGTATAACTTATTGGTTATTGATTAAAAATCAACATCTATTGCAGAATAACAAAAGAGAAGCCTATTGCATTTTAAAGGGTAAAAATCCTGTCGGTTTTTTTAGAAATTGTTTCGCTGTGTGTCGCAATTACAAGGGTTGTATTTTTTTCGCGGGCAAGATCAAGGAATATATCCATGACAGATTTAGAATTGGCGGAATCTAAATTCCCGGTTGGTTCGTCGGCAAATATGATTTTTGGATTATTGGCCAGGGCCCTTGCAATGGCAACGCGCTGCTGCTGCCCGCCGGAAAGCTCTGCCGGCCTGTGGGTAAGTCTGTCTTTAAGCCCAAGTTTTTCCAGTATCTCTTCGGCGCTCTTTTTCGCTTCAGATTTTTTTCTTCTCAGTACAAGCTGTGGTATCATTACATTTTCCAGGGTAGTGAAATCGGAAAGCAGGTGGTGATACTGGTAAACAAAACCTATGCTGTTTAGTCTAAGTGCAGTTTTTTTATTGTCAGAAAGTTTTTTAATATCGTTTCCTAGAACCTCTATCACTCCAGAGTCAAAATCCATGATGCCATCAATAACGTGTAGTAATGTAGATTTGCCGCTGCCGCTTTCGCCCATAAGAGCCAGCACTTCGCCCTGCTTAACTTCAAGATTCAGGTTTTTCAATACCTCTATCTTTTCCTTGCCTTGGAAAAAAGATTTGTTCAGGTTCTGTACTTTTATTACATTCATATTATTCATATTTCAATGCTTCAGCCGGGTTCACTCTGCTTGCCTTCCACGCCGGGTATATTGTGGAAAGAAGTGAAAGGCCAAGTGAAAGGCCGGTAATATTAATAACATCACTCATCCTTACTTCTGCTGGTAATTTTGAAAGGAAGTATATTTCCGCCGAGAACAGGTTCTTGTGGGTAAGGGTTTCAAGCCATAACCTTATGGAATCGATGTTATTAGCAAAGGCAAGGCCAATGCCAAGTCCAAAGAAGGTGCCAATAAAGCCAATGGCCGAGCCGCATATAACAAATATCCAGATAACACTTCGGCGCTGCAGGCCTACGGTTCTAAGTATGGCTATTTCTTTATTCTTATCGTTCACCAGCATTACCATGCCTGAAATAACATTGAACGCAGCCACCAGTATTATAAGCGCAAGTATCAGGAACAGAACATTGGACTGAACATCAATAGATTCAATGAAGCCGGCATTGGCTTCGCGCCAGTCTGTAATATAGTAAGGCTTATCTGCGATAAGCTGGGTTACTTCATTTTTTATTTCCTGCAGGTCTTTAGGGTCGTTGGCCGTTATCTCTATTGTTGAAACATCGTTGCCCATGGCGAAGAATTTCTGCGCGGTATCAAGCGGAATGAAAATTATCGAGGAATCATATTCATACATACCGGAATCAAAAACTCCGCTTACCTTAAAATCCTTCATCCTTGGAATGCTGCCGAACAGCGTTTGATTGAAGCTTGGTGATATCAAAGATATTTTAGAGTTTTCGTGCAGGCCCAGTTTTTTTGCAAGCTCCACGCCAACTATCGTTTCAAAGTTAGACTCGTCATAAATTCTGCCGCCAACCATATTCTTTGCGATCAAAGTTTTACTCATCATATCCAGCGAATCAATACCGCGAACCACAATACCAACATTCTCACCGCCTACCGATGCCAAAGATTGTCCGTATATAGCAGGGTTTGCGGTTTTAACCCCAGGAACATTCCTTATCTTTTCCGTCAGAAGCCTGTAATTTTCAATATTTCCTTCAGCTGAGGAAACCGAGATATGGGCGTTTATGCCTATTATGCGGTTTATCAGTTCAGTTTTTACGCCGTTCATTACAGCCATTGTAACAACTAACGTGCCTACGCCCAGAACTATGCCCATAAAACTGAACACTGCCACCAGCGATGCAAAGCCTTCCTTGCGCTTTGCGCGCAGGTACCTCATAGCTATGCTAAATTCTAATTTATTACACATTAAGTTTTTTGTTTATTTGGGTGTAAAATTCAGTATTACTAAACTCTAAACTCTAAACTCTAGCAACTAAAAAGATGAAACTGGAAGAATTACGCGCCCACATAGATTCTATAGATGAAAAGATATTCTCTTTGCTGCAGGAAAGGCTGAAGCTTGTAGGGCAGGTGGGTAAGCTGAAGAAATCTACGGCGGCGAAACAATATATAATTCGCCCCGGGCGTGAGGCGCTAAAAGTTAAAAAGGCGTTCCAGCAGGCAAAGCAGGCTGGCTTTAACGATAAAATATCTATGGCGGTTGCCTCTATCTGGCGTGAGATAATCTCTCTTTCTATCAATCATGAAGAAGAGGCGAAAATTGCTTTCAACACAAATAACAAAGAAACAAAATGGCTGCTGCGTGAATATTTTGGTGCGTATTCTGATATCTCCGCTGTTGCTACCGATGCTGATATTCTAAAATCATTAAACTCTGGTAAAGCTAATATTGCTGCTCTAAGCGTAGATAAGCAGCCAAAAGCAGAGCCGTGGTGGTTAACCCTTTCCAAGCAAATCGAGCTTAATGTGTTTGCTTCACTGCCATTATTTCCGTTCAGCTCTCAACTCTCAACTCTCAATACCCTCTTGGTATCTAACGTTACGCCTGAGCCAAGCGGTGAAGATAAATTCATTTACGTTATTACAGGGAAAATTCCCGCTGATGAAAAAGATACTTTCGAAATTATTTCGGAATATAAAGGCAGCCTTCTTGTTGTTTCTGATGAATTCTACAACAACTACCAAGCCGATCTTAAGGCCAAATACCTCGGCTGCGTTGCTACCTTCGAGTTT
>CAZLZP010000119.1:0-2872 GCA_964564045.1 uncultured Rickettsiales bacterium | reverse complement strand
CAATTTTAGATGGGCCGAATACTTTTATTCCACGCTCTTCCAGATAATCTGTAAGACCTTCTACAAGCGGCTGCTCTGGGCCAATAACAACCAGATCTACGGCGTTCTTCTTGCAGAAATCGGCAATAGTGAAGAAATCATTCAGCTTTATATTAACGGCCTCAGCCTCTTGGTTTATGCCGCCATTGCCGGGTAATGCGTATAATTTATTAAGCCATTTAGAACGATTCAACGCTTTTACAATAGCGTGTTCCCTGCCCCCAGAACCAATAACAAGAATGTTTTTTTTGCTATTCATTTTTATCTTCTTCTATTTTGCGGGTTATAATTGCCTGCTGAATTATTGAAAGAGTGTTGTTCCATATCCAGTAAATTACCAGGCCGGAAGCAAAATTTGCAAATACAAACAGGAATATCCAAGGCATCCATGTCATGATGATCTTCTGCGTTTCATCTGCCATTGGCGGGTTCAGCTTCTGCTGCACCATCATAGAAAGCGAGAATAATATTGGCAATATACCTATATGCGGTAGCCACGTTGGAATATTCCACGCAACCAGGCCGAAAAGCGTAAGTATGTTGGTTGGATCTTGCACCGAAAGATCTTTGATGAACCAGAAGAATGGCTCGTGGCGCATTTCAATAGTAACATAAAGCACTTTATACAACGCGAAGAAAACCGGAATTTGAACAAGTACAGGCAAGCAACCGGCAGCCGGATTTATTTTATGCTCCTTATAGTACTTCATCATTTCCTGACCTTGCTTCTGCCTGTCGCCCTTGTTACGCTCTTTCAGCTTGTTTATTTCAGGCATATGCTTTTTCATGCGCGCCATAGATTTGAACGACATGTTCGCCAGCGGGTAAAGAATAAGCCTGATACACACTGTAAGCAGCATTATTGCCAAACCCATATTGCCAATTTCGTTATGGAAGAAAGTAAGCATTTTGAATATTGGCTTGGTTAGAAAATACAACCTGCCGAAATCTATCGCCCTGTCGAACAAAGTTATGTCATGCGCTTTCTGGTGCTCTTCCAGAATACTTAGTTTTTTAGCCCCGGCATAAATATTGAATGTGTATTCTGCAGTTGCATTAGGCGCAAGCGCAATTGCCTTTGCCAGAATATCTGCCTGGAAGCGATCTACACCATCTTTGTTGTAATGCTTGAAAGCGATATCGAACTTTTCGCCGGTTGAGTTCTGAGGGATTATTGAACTTAGCCAGTATTTATCGGTAATGCCTACCCAGCCGGAAACCTGCGCAAAGCTTTCAGCAGAATCTTCATCTGCCATTTCTTTGTAATCTTTCTCGTTAAGGGTTTTATCTGCCACCGCAACGAAACCTTCGTGCGATACGTATTCAGATTTTTTATTGATATCGTAACTGCGGTTGATAAGGCCGAACGGAGAAATATTTACCTGCGCCGCTGTGCCGTTCTGCACAGTTTGTTTTACGGTTATTAAATATTTATCATCGATAGAGAATATTTTGCGGAAGATAAGGCCACCAGTTTCGTGCTTTATTGTTACCGGAGTTGAAACAGTAAGCTGCGAACCAGATTCCACCTGCCATACAGTGTTATCATCTGGCACTGAGGCTTGTGATATCCAGCCGGTGTTAATGAAGTATAGTTCTGCGGTTTTGCGCGGTGAAAGAAGTATAACCTCTGGGCTTCTGGCATCAAGCTCTTGCCTGTACTTCGCAAGCGTAAGATCATCTACCATACCGCCCACAAGATTTATGGAACCATGCACACGATCGGTTGATATTTTTACGCGAGCAGATTGTTTAAGCGCATCTTCGCGAGAAACAACTGAACCCAGTGACGCAAGTTGAGAATTTAGATTTTCAACCGGACTAGCAGGCTTAACAACCGCCGAAGAATCTTGCGTAGCAGTAGTTTGAGGCTGCACATTAACAGTATTTTGAGTTTGCGCAGACTGAAGCTGCTTATTCTTTTCCAGCTTTGGATTTATATACAGATAATTCCAAAGGAATATTGCAGCAAGTGAAAGTATAAGTGCAGTAAATAATCTTGAAAGGTCGTTCATTTCGTTTATCGCTTATCGTTGATCGTTATTTTCGGAGGAACGGGATCAAAACCGCTACCACCAAAAGGATTGCATCTCAATAAACGATAAATTGATAAAATTCCACCTTTAATTATACCCCTCTTCTCGATGGCTTCCTTGCAGTATTCTGAGCAGGTTGGATGAAAACGGCAATTGCTTCCCAGCCATGGGGATATGAGCAGTTTGTATAGGCGAATGGGAAAAGTTAAAAGTGACTTCATCTAGGTAACAATTGCATAATAATGGGAAAATATAGAGCGATATAACTTAATAATATGCCACTGCCTGATAATACAAAAAAACAAATTAATCCATGAACAGGCCAGAAACCTAAAATAGAAAATCTCACAATGTATCTTGAGAAAGGCTTTTGCAGTCTGCCGGCGCAGTTCCATAAAGCAACAGTAAACAAGAACGGGTATATATAAGCAAGTATAAGTCCCAACAAACCTATTATAGTACCCACTAATAAAACCAATATTTTGAATACTCCAAAACCTTCCTGATTCTCTGGAGAGTTTGGGAAACCGCCAGCAAGACCTAAGATTAATGAAACTAGAATAACGGCAATTAATCCGATACAAAGACTAATGCCATATAGTTCAAAGCACCATTTCGACATAAGAATGCCAATATCTTGTTTACCCCTCAAGGCTTTCAAGGCGTTTAGATAAAATTGTTTGAGCATGATTATTTAACTTGATGAAGCGCGTATTTTATATCTTTCAGCAGGTCTTCGAAGTTACGTTCGATGGTAGAAAAACGGCCGATGAAATTATAACGGTAATCTTCACGGA
>CAZLZP010000118.1:0-2963 GCA_964564045.1 uncultured Rickettsiales bacterium | reverse complement strand
AACAAACGTTTATGTTCTTTTTGATATTGCCTATTCAGCATTTGAATTTGCCCAAACCAAAGAAACCATCCGAAAAATAAGGGTATTCAACCCAGAAAACGAAACCAACGGCTTCAAGAACGACAGAACCATAATTGAAGTTAACAGTGATGATATGCCGTTCATTCTTGATTCTGTTATTAATTATTTATATCAGGATGACAGGGTGCTACATCAGGTTATCCACCCTACCATCAGCGTTGAGCGTGATACGAAAGGCAAATTGAACAAGGTTTCTGAAGACACTAAGGGTGGAAGACTTGAATCTTTCATTCACATTCAGGTTGGACATATATCTGATAATGCCGAATGCGAAAAAATAGCCAAAGATATTGAAGGTATTCTGGAATGCGTTAACTGCGCAGTTGTTGACTGGAAAGCCATGCTTGCAAAGGCTGATGAATCTATCTCTCGCCTGAAGAACATCAATAAGGGCGCTGATGCCAGCGAAGTTACTGAAGGCCTGGCCTTCATTAAATGGGCGGTTGATAAGAACTTTATTTTCCTTGGCTACCGCGATTTCGATTTCAAGAAAGATAAATCTGTAGAAATAAATAAAAAAACTGAACTTGGGGTTTTCCGCTCTGAGATCAACAAGGAATATGACGACAGAATTCAGGGAATTCCGTTGAACAGCGAGCTTATACTTAAAAGCGCCAAACCTGTTGAGATAACAAAATCTTCACGTCGTTCTGTGGTACATAGGGCAGTTCCTATGGATTACATAGCTGTTAAAAAGTATGACGACAAAGGCAATATAGTTGGTGAAGAAAGATATATCGGCTTGTTCACTTCTCGTGTTTATTACCAGTCTGCGCACGACATTCCTATAATCAGACAAAAAATAGATAACATCATTGAACGCTCGGGCTTCGCATCTAGCAGCCATAATGGTAAGGCCCTTTCGGCCGTGCTTGAAGGCCACCCGCGTGATGAGTTATTACAATCTACCGAAGAAGAATTGTACGAAATTGGCATGGGCATAGTTTATCTTTCCGAAAAACCTGCCACCAGAATTTTCATTCGCAAGGATAGATTCCTAAGGTTCTACAGCTGCATATTATTTATCCCGCGCGATTTCTTTACTACGCAACTGCGTGAAAAAATTCAGCACATACTTGAAAGCGAGCTGAAAGGCAAAGTAATGGATTATTACACTCAGGTAACTGATTCTCCGCTGGCAAGGGTTAACGTGCTAGTGCGCGCTGTTCCTGAAGGCCAGGCTTCTGACTACCTGCATCAAACCAATCAGTTGAAAGAACTTCCGCAGATTGACATTGATAGATTGCAGCAGAAGATCGAAGAAAAAACCAACAGCTGGGTTGATGGTTTAAATAAAAAACTTGCTGAAAGATTCGGCGATATTGAAGGCGAACAGATCTTCAGAAATTATTCAAAAGCATTCCCTGAAGGCTACAAAGATATGTACCACCCGGGCGGCGCTAGTATCGATATCCAGAAGATAGAGCATGTTTACAAAACCAAGGAAATGGCGCTTTCTCTGTATTTCGATCTTTACCATCTGGAAAAAGATAATGACGACCAGTTCCAGTTAAAATTATTCTCGTTCGGCGAAAGAATAACGCTTTCCGATATTCTTCCTATCATCGAGAATATGGGCTTCCACGCGGTTGACGAGATCACCTTCAAAATAAAGCCTAAGCACAAAGAAGGCCATGTTTGGATACACCATTTCAAACTTCAGCTTGATAAATCTGGCATTGCCGGAGATAGAATTGTTTCAATAAAAGATATCAAAGATATCTTCGAGGAAACATTACTTCTTATCTGGAAAAAAGAAATTGAAAGCGATTCGCTTAACCAGCTTGTTTCCCGCGCTGCAATTGGCTGGAGAAACATTAACGTTCTTCGCGCCTATACAAAATATACGCTGCAATTACGTTACCCTTATTCAAAAGAATTCATTTTCAATGTACTTTGCAAATATCCTAATATCTCGAAACTTATTGTAGAATATTTCAACACGAAATTCGATACAGGCGTTAGCGATACTGACAGAGCCGCAAAAATTGAAGCTATTGAAACCAGCATAAAAGAAAGCTTACAGAACGTTTCATCTGTTGCCGAAGATAAGGTGATAAACCAGATATTCTGCACAATGAAAGCAACGCTTCGTACCAACTTCTACCAGAAGGATGAAAGCGGTAATTTCAAAAAATACACCTCGTTCAAAATTCGCTCTGCTGATGTTCCTAATCTTCCGAAGCCAAAACCTTACGCTGAAATATTTGTGTTCTCGTATGATGTTGAAGCAGTACACCTGCGCTTTGGTAAGGTTGCCCGCGGCGGTTTACGCTGGAGTGACAGACACGAAGATTTCCGCACAGAAGTACTTGGCCTAGTTAAAGCACAACAGGTTAAAAACACTGTAATTGTACCGGTTGGTTCTAAGGGCGGTTTCGTTGTTAAGCATCCTAAGGCTGATAAGGTTGAATTCGGTAAGCAGGGTATTGAATGTTACAAAACATTCCTTTCAGGCATGCTCGATATAACTGATAATATAGTTGCAGGCAAAGTTGTGCCTCCGAAAGAGGTTGTACGCCACGATATGGACGATCCATATTTAGTTGTTGCTGCCGATAAAGGTACCGCAACATTCTCAGATACTGCGAACGGCATTTCTGCGAAATACGGTTTCTGGCTTGGCGATGCATTTGCATCTGGCGGCAGCGTTGGTTACGACCACAAGAAAATGGGTATCACCGCGAAAGGCGCGTGGGTATGCGTAATGCGTCACTTCCATGAAATGGGCCGTGATTGCATGAAAGAAGATTTCACCTGCATCGGCATTGGCGGTATGGCCGGTGACGTATTTGGTAATGGTTTGCTACTTTCAAAACATTATAAATTAGTTGGTGCTTTCAACCACGTTAATATTTTTATCGACCCGAATCCAAATGTGG
>CAZLZP010000117.1:464-3000 GCA_964564045.1 uncultured Rickettsiales bacterium | reverse complement strand
TGAATATCGCCGCAAAAACGAAAGGCTTATTGAACGCATCGCTGAAACAACCCTGCAAACCGAATACGCAGGAGATTTTCAAATGATAGTTTATCGCAGCAAGCTAGAATATGCCGAGCATATTGCGCTAGTTAAAGGCACCTTGAAGCCTGGTGATACAAACCTGGTTAGAATGCACCAGCTAGATGTTCTAAGCGATGTACTTTCTGCAAAGCAAAGCCCGAAATCTGGAACTTTACAAAAGGCATTACAAATTATAGATAAAGCAGGCAAGGGAGCTGTAGTATTATTACGCTCGCCAGATAGGCAAAGCCTTAGCCGCTCGGTTGAAATGCTATCGAAAAAATCTAGCACTAGTACTGGCACTGGCACACACCTGCGCGATTACGGTATCGGCGCACAAATTCTTCTCGACCTTGGAATTAAAAAGATGAACCTGCTTACAAACTCCGGCAAAAGCCCGGTGGCACTGGAAGGCTACGGCCTCAGCATTGAAGAATACACCGAAATAAAGTAACGTTTCTTAACGAAAAGAACCAATTAGAACTTTACCTCTGTACTCAACTTCCAACACACAGGCACCCATCACTCTGTCCAACCTATGCATAACTGTACCTGGTCTTGATTGGGATATGTCAATCCCTTCAGAATACTCACGAAAAGATTTTAATAAATCCTGCTTACTTTTAGCCGCAAAAGATGGGGTGTTCAGCTCTTCCAGCCCTTTATTAAAATCTGCATCATTTACGCCATTAACTCTTGGATATAGATCTGCGATTACTCTTTTGATGCTTGGCTCTATATAGTTTAAACCAGTTTCTTCACTTTCCCCGATTACGGAATTTAAAGTACCTTTAACAACTTTATTTAATAAACCGCCTATTTGATTAGATAAAGCCTGCGGAATACCAAGACACTTCCTGGCCTGCTCGCAATCTGCAAGCGCTTGCAAAACACTTAAAATTCTTTCATTTGATTCATGCTTAAAAGAATCTGCCAATTTTTCTCTGTTAGACATTACACCTATGGCTATGGCAGAGCATTCTATAAGCTCTTTGATTTCATTTCGGGCATGTGAGCCAACTGCTTCAGGAGCTTCTTGCAGCTGCTTTATGTAATGACCAAGGGCGTAGAACCTTCTATCAACAAATCTGCCGTCTTTTAATGCTGCATCTAAAGTCATAAATCTCCCCAATTAGCTTTTTGAACGCTTATACTACCAAAATCAATACTTTAATCAAGCTAATAAGTTAAATGTGTAGGCATGGATTTAGGCAATTTAGCTACGGCCTCAGCATTGAAGAATACGCCGAGATAAAGTAAGAGGGAGTTAGTTCCATTCCCCTCTATCCTAAACCTAACTACCGCATAATATATATTATGGAAAGTAAGTATATATAATATATACAATTAGTTAATATAATTAGCTAAGGTGAAGCTTAATAAGCCATATTACAATCTCTCTATACTTGTTACCCGGCTAATAATAATGTATACTACAAAAAACTTTGGGAGTTTAGTTAATATGACATCAGATACAAGTTCACACACAGGCAAACAATACCCTGCACCTCCTCGGGCAACCTTATCAGCAGCTACTCCAGTAGCAAATCCTATAAAACCCGAACCTGAAAGACCACTCGGCGTAGATCCAAGCGGCGATAATATCGCTGCTGCCTCATTTATTAATATGGGTTTCAGAGGGCAAGTTGTAGATTCAACAGGTCGCAAAGTAGAATAATCTACTTAACCGAAGCAATTTTTTTAAGCGAATTGCCCACCGCGGGCTGAACGCCTTTGGCAACATACGGAACTTCTTCAGGCAACCTTCCTGTAAAATACCTGTAGAACAAAAGTGCGGTGTAAAAACTTCCCTGCACATTAGGGTGCGAACCATCTTTATTATATAAATTTAGCTTCGGGTTCTGCCTTATGGCATACATCCAGTAATCGCCCACGGGTATAATTTCAGCCTGAAGGCTTTCCGCCAGTTCGCTTGTACGAACTTTGAACTGCTGCTGCATATATTCCGGATTTCTAAGTATCAGCGCATATTTCTTATCCTTATACCAGTAGCTGCCAAGCTTGCGTGCCCATGTCTCAAAAAGAAGGGTTTTCGCTCCTGCCGCCTTAATTTCAGTATCAAAATTATTGGCCGCAGAGTAAGTGTTCTGAACATTAACGCTATCCATCGCCCAAAAGCTGTGGTCTTGCAGCACAACGTAATCCCACTTCTGCGATCTTATCATCTCCAACGCTTTTCCTTCCTGCCACTGACCAGTTAAATTAGCACCGCCCTGTGCATATACTTTTATATCCAGCTTATGGGTTGCACCTTTATCTGCGGCGGCAAGTTCCAGCAACATTTTAGGCATATCATTCGCTAAAGTATAGCTATTGCCAATGAACAGAACGCTTAGCGGCTTAAGGTTGGCCAGTCTAGCCGCCTGTTCTTCCGGCGTTTCTAATGCAATCTGCGCAACCTTCTCTGCACCACCAGCCGTTTTTTTATCTTCTTTGAACAGAAGCTTCGAGC
>CAZLZP010000117.1:0-454 GCA_964564045.1 uncultured Rickettsiales bacterium | reverse complement strand
ATAACCGGCCCAACTTTCTTCATTATGCCTTGCATTTTTTCGCTCATATCCATTCCTATTTTATTCCAAAACTCGCTAGGCTTTAGCGGAAATTGACGACTTTCAAGAGATGGCAGCGGAGTTTATACTTCATAAATGAGCATGCCAGCTCGATGAAAATTGTTCAATTTACACAAAGCATAGTAGAGTTTTTTACTTACTGCTCACCAAGCTTATCCTATCTTCGTAACTCGCCAATTTGTTCAACGCATTAACATAGGCTTTCGCACTTGCAACAGTGGTGTCGATATCCGAATCGGTTCCGGTAACAACCACGCCGTTCTTACCTTTCAGCCTTACAGAAACTTCCGCCTGAGAATCAATGCCTGCGGTAACTGCCGTTACATCGTAAAGTAATAATTCAGTTTCGGTTTTCGTTATTTCCTTTATCGCCTTGAATATAGCATCAATCGGC
>CAZLZP010000116.1:2277-3242 GCA_964564045.1 uncultured Rickettsiales bacterium | reverse complement strand
CTGTTACGCGTGCCTGTGCGTGGGTTCTTTCCGGCGGCGAAACAGATATTCTGAAAGAGGTGACAGAGCAGCGTATGCTTGATTTAGAGCGTGAAACCTTCGTTGAACTTGTTAAGAACAAAGGCACACTAGACCGTATCGAGCACATGCTTGAAACTGGTAAACCACTGAGGAATTAGGGTATGGATTTGTTCGAAGAATATTTGCATGATACAGGGCAAACTAAATCTGATTACTTTAGGAAAGTAACTGAAAATTTTGCAGTTGGTCTTGGTGAGTTTTTATCCAAGTGGCCGAATATGAATGGCTTTCCAGTGATTTCCAGTGTTTCAGATGATAAAAGAAATCTTTTTGTAACAATAATAAAGAATATAAACCCTCATATTAATAACGCTTATTTTGATATTACCCAAAAAGAAGGCGAAGTAACTGCGGTTTTAGGTGTAGGTAATTATGATTTTGATGGATCTAAAAAGCCGCCTTTACCCAGTGTTCCTGTACCCACAAACTTAGCATCCTCGGATAAAAAATTTGAGCCTTTGTTTGTTATTACAGAAGCTACAGATTTGGAACAAGTATTTAACTTTCTGAAACAAAATCACTTCTTTAAAGATAAAGAGGTGCTCGATAGTGCACAGGATGAAAAAGATCATGCTGAATATGTTGATACAGTAAAAACGATTGCCGGAAATATATTAAAATTTTTGTCTGGTAAAGACAGGGATGTATCTGGGGGAATAACAAGGTTTTTAGGAACAGGGCAATCACCAAGAGAATTATAATAGGAGAATAACTATGCCATCATACCGCGCGCCAATCAGAGATTTTCAGTTTGCACTTAAAGAGTGGCTGGAGGTTGAAAAATACCAGGGCAAAATGCAAGGTTTTGAAGACCTTTCAACAATAGATGCAATCTTGGAAGGTGGCGCACAGTTCACTGAAGAAGTTCTTGCACCGCTTAACAT
>CAZLZP010000116.1:0-2267 GCA_964564045.1 uncultured Rickettsiales bacterium | reverse complement strand
CACAAGGCCTAAAGCTTGAAAAAGGCGCTGATGGCTACAATAAAGTTATTCTGCCAGATGGCTTCGTAGAAGCATACAAGCAATATGTAGATAACGGCTGGGGTAGCTTCGCGTGTGATCTTGCATATGGTGGTCAGGGTCTTCCAAACGTAATAAATACTCCCGTTGTGGAAATGATATGTTCCGCGAATCTGTCGTTTGGTTTAATGCCGGGTTTAACGCATGGTGCGTATTCCGCGCTGCATATTTATGGCACTCCCGAGCAAAAACAGAAATATCTGCCGAAAATGTCATCGGGTGAATGGACAGGCGTAATGTGCCTTACCGAGCCTTCTGCCGGAACCGATCTTGGCTTAATGACAACCCGCGCTGTTCCAAATGGTGATGGCACTTACGCAATAACCGGAACTAAAATATTCATTTCCTGCGGCGAGCATGAAGCATCTGAAAATATAGTTCACCTTATTCTTGCGCGTCTTCCAGATGCGCCGGAAGGCGTAAAAGGTATATCGCTTTTCGTTACTTCTAAATACGCAGTGAATGCTGATGGTTCTATGGGTGAACGCAACAAAATAAATTGCGGTTCGTTCGAGCATAAAATGGGAATTCACGCCTGCCCAACTTGCGTAATGAATTATGATGGTGCAACAGCAACGCTTGTTGGTGAAGCGCATAAAGGCATGAAAGGAATGTTCGTTATTATGAACGAAGCCCGCTTGCTTGTTGGTATTCAGGGGCTTGGTATTGGTGAAGTATCTTACCAGAACGCACTTGCTTACGCTAAAGATAGGCTGCAAGGCCGTGGTTTAAATGGCCCTAAATATCCTGATAAAAAGGCTGACCCAATTACCGTTCACCCGGATGTTCGCCGTATGCTTCTAACTATGCGCTCATTCGCTGAAGCTGGCCGTGTGCTTGCTCTGTGGGCGGCATTGAATGTTGATATCATGCATAAATCTTCGGATGAAGCCGAGAGAAAACACGCTGAAGATTTTGTAGCACTTATAACCCCGATCGTGAAATCTTACCTAACTGGTCAGGGCACGCAAATGGCGCATATGGGCATGCAGGTGCTTGGCGGTTATGGCTACATAAAAGAATATGGCATGGAACAGTTCATGCGCGATTGTCGTATCACCGAAATTTATGAAGGCACGAACGGCGTTCAGGCGCTAGATCTTGTCGGTCGTAAATTGCCAACTGGAACAGGCCGTTTATTGCGCGCGTTCTTCCACCCGGCGCAACAATTTGTTGATGATAATAAATCTGATGAGAAAATGGCTGAATTTACCAAGCCTTTCTACGCGGGTTTAAAATCTCTTCGTCAGGCTACTTTATGGCTGGCGCAGAAATCTATGGGCAACAGGGAAGAAGCAGGCGGTGCATCGGTAGATTACCAAACGCTGTTCTCGCTTGTGGTTATAGGTTACATCTGGGTTAAGTCGGCTAAAATAGCGCTTAAAGCGCTGGAAAGCGGCACTACAGAAAAGCTATTCTATGAATCTAAACTGGCAACTGCAAGGTTCTTCCTTAACCGCATATTGCCAGAGCATTACTCGCTTCTGGCTAAAATAACCGCGGGTGTGAAGCACATGGAAATTCCGGATATCGATGCGGCGTAGTTACTAGTAAACTTGTAAACTCGTGAACTTGTAAACTACTTCTCCTAATATATTGAAATCCCAAAACCATAACGGTATAAGCTTCTTATATCATCGTATTTTTTATGGCTAACAAGAAAGATAGAATATTACTTATTAAGCAGATATTAATTCTCGTTTCGAGGGTATCGCTGGTAATTCTTATTACCCTATCTATTCTAATAATGGCTATAAACCGCTTCTGGCCTGATTTTACCGAAAAATACAAAACTGGTGTTGCGGGCACAATGTTCCCGGTAACACAGGTTTTTGGTACTGCTGCGAAATCGATAGGCGGTTATTTAGAGGCTTTTGAAAATGTTCTGTATGCCAATACCATAGCCAAACGCGCAGAAGAGCTTGAGAAAGAAAATAACAAGGCAAGGCTGCAACTTTATTTAATGAAGCAGGAAATGGAGGGTCTGAAAAACAAACTTAATTTTCTGCCTGCCACTGATAGAAAATTCTATACGGCCAGAATGGCTTCCAGAAGCCCTGGGCCAATTGTTAACGCCGGTTACATAAAATCATCCGACATTGATAAAATAGAAAAAGATAACGTGGTTATCAACGAAGATGGGCTTGTTGGTCAGATAGAAGCTGTAGAAACAGGCGTGGCCAATGTTA
>CAZLZP010000115.1:0-3262 GCA_964564045.1 uncultured Rickettsiales bacterium | reverse complement strand
GATTCGTTTTTAAACCTTACATTCTCGTACAAAGATGTTGAGAAAGAATTAGGTTCAGCCGAGCCTATGGGGCATATAGTTGTTAACCATTATTTTAAAGATTGCCTAATGAACGCCTGCCTTCAGCAGCAGAACATTACCTTCTTCGAGAAGGAAACCATTGCGCATCTTGAACAAAATTCCAGCCATGTGGAAGTAGATTTAAGTAACGATGCCACCCTTCAGGCCAAACTTCTTATCGCGGCAGATGGCCGTACGCGATATGTTGGGTATTACCACAACTGAAAAAGATTACTTCCAAACCGGAATGACATTTATCATCTCGCACGAAAAACCCCACAACCAAACAGCGGTAGAACGTTTTCTGCCCGCTGGCCCGTTCGCGGTACTGCCAATGCACAATCCGCTAAACTCCGGTATAGTGTGGACAGTTCCGCCAGAGCAGGCGGTTCATTTCATGAAAATGTCAGATGAGGAACTTCACCAGCACATAGCAAAACGCTTGGGCGATTTCCTGGGTGAATTCAAAATTATTTCGCCGCGCACTGCATATCCGCTTAAACTGAAATATTCCAAGCAATATGTTCTTGGCCGTTGCGTGCTGATTGCCGATGCTGCGCACGGAATTCACCCGATAGCGGGGCAGGGCTTCAATCAGGGCGCGAAGGATATAAAATTGCTTGTGGAGCTTGTAAAACAACAGCTTGAAGTGGGCTTAGATATAGCCAACGGCACAATGCTGGAAAAATATCAGAAGGAGCGCCTGCACGATAATACTAAAATGATAATCGCCACCGATTTCTTCGTGAAGATATTTTCTAACGATAAAAAAACTATAACCGCTGCCCGCCGCATAGGTATTAAAGCGGTGGATAAAATATCGCCTATCAAAAAATTCTTCATCAAAAACGCCATGGGGGCTTAGTTGGCAGAACGCATAGCAAAATATATTTCTGCCGCAGGATACTGCTCACGCCGTGCTGCTGAAAGGCTTATTGAAGAGCGCAAGGTAAAGCTAGATGGTAAAATAGTTGAAACACCGGCAACGCTGGTTGATGAAAAATCCGTGGTAGAAATTGAAGGCAAGGTTCTGAAGAAGATAGAAAACCCGCGTATATGGATATTATACAAGCCGCCCAGCTATGTTTGCACCAATAACGATGAACTGGGCCGCCCAACAATATACGATTTGCTACCGCCGGAAATGAAGCAGCTACATTACATCGGCCGCCTTGATATAAATTCAGAGGGTTTGCTTATGCTAACAGATTCCGGTGAGGTAAAACGTTATTACGAGCATCCTTCCAATAAAATTCCGCGGGTATATCTTGCGCGTGTATTCGGTAAGGTAACGCCGAACATGTTCACCATGTGCACCAAAGGCATTGCTATAATGGACAGGGAAACCGGCGTGCAAACAACCTACACCGCGAAGGTAGAACCTTACAGGTCTCCGGAAGATGGTGGTAAGAACAGCTGGCTTAAATTTACCCTGAAGGAAGGCAAGAACCGCGAGATACGCCGAATATGTGAGTTCTTCGACCTAAACGTTTCAAAACTAAAGCGCATTTCTTACGGCGATTTCCAGCTGGGAGACCTTGAACGTGGCAAGTACAAGGAAGTTTAATAATTCACTGGATTATTCCGCAGTTTCTTCTATAACCCACTGAAAACATACCCTTATGGCAAAAATTGCATTTTTAAATCGCGGTGAAAATTATACTCCAATGGAACCAACTTGCGTGTTGGAAGCGTATAATAGAATTTCGCCGTTTATAAATCACACGCCGCTTATGCGTTCTTCCATGCTTAACGAATGGCTTGGTCACGAAATTACTTTCAAGGTGGAATGTTTTCAGAAGGCTGGCGCTTTCAAAACGCGTGGGGCGCTGAACACTTTACTATGGTTGAAAGAAAATGGTGAACTTCCTGAAAAAATAGTTGGCTTCAGTTCCGGTAATCATGCGCAGGCTATGGCATGGTCGGCACGTAAGCTTGGCATTAAGGCTACAATATTTTTACCTTCGTTCACATCTAAAATAAAACAGCAGGCAACAAAAAGTTATGGTGCCGAGGTTGTTCTTACCGAAACCCGCCAGCTTGCTGAAGCAGGGGCGAAAGAAATGGTGGAAAGGGAAGGCGCATATTATCTTCCTCCGTACGATCACGATATGGTGATAGCCGGGCAGGGAACTTCGTGCTTTGAAGCGCTGCGCGAAAATACGAACCCAGATGCGGTATTTGCAACATGCGGTGGTGGTGGCTGGCTTTCGGGTACATACCTTGCCACGCAATTGCTTTCGCCTAAAACGCTTGTATTCGGTGGCGAACCTTTAAATGCTAATGATGCGGCGCGTTCAAAGCGTGATGGCAAAATATTCGCGTTCGACAGGTCTCCCGATACTATCGCTGATGGCGGCCGTGCGCTTGCGGTTAGCGAACGTACATTCCACTATATTAAAAAGGTGAATGATATAATTGAGGTGCCGGAGGCAGAAATAATTTACTGGACACAATGGCTTAACCACCTGCTTAAAGCAACGGTTGAACCTACCTCGGCAGTGGCTATGGCAGCGGCGGCCAAGTGGCTAAAAACGCAAACCGAAAAACAGAAAGTTCTGGTGCTTCTATCGGGCGGGAATATCGATCCGGAAACTCACAGAAAGATATGGGCCGATAATTATCTTGAAACTTTGCCCACAAAGTAGTTTGTTAAGAAATATATTTAAAGGAAAAAGAATAATATGCACAGTCATTACAAAAAACTTAGAGCGTTAATAATTGCCTTAACTATCATGGGTGTAATTCCATTCCTGCTATATCCTGTAGCGATAGAATTCTATGGTTACGATTCGGCGCTTTTGTTGGCTCCATTCCTTTCATACAGCAATGTTATAATATCATTCATGTGCGGTACGTTGTGGGGTAATACAAAATCGGCGGCAAATCTTTCTGAGCGCAGAAAAATAGCATTCATACTTTTAAGCGTGGTTATATTCCTTATCAGCTGGTTCTCGTTCAACCTGCTAGATGCGGCGCAGCAGGTTAGAGTTTATTCTTTACTTTTTGTACTACTGCTTGGTATGGATTTTGTTCTTTATAAAAAGGCGCACTTTCCAAGGTGGTATTATTTAGCTAGGGTGATGACTACAACACTGGTGCTGGTAATTATTCTATATTCCCTGAAATACATTTAATTTTGCAGGATTTTTTATTTTTGATCGTATAATTACCTGAAAGAAACAAAAAGGTAGTTATGAAT
>CAZLZP010000114.1:0-3283 GCA_964564045.1 uncultured Rickettsiales bacterium | reverse complement strand
AATAATCGACACGTTTACCAAGTAAGTTCTGACGGAAACGACCTTGTTTACCTTTAAGCATGTCTGAAAGTGATTTGAACGGACGCTTGTTAGCATCTTTAATAACTCTGCCTCTGCGGCCGTTATCAAATAGTGCATCAACAGATTCCTGCAACATACGTTTTTCGTTACGTATGATGATATCAGGCGCGTTAAGCTCCATAAGGCGTTTTAAACGGTTGTTACGGTTGATAACGCGACGGTACAGATCGTTAAGATCGGAAGTAGCGAACCTGCCACCATCTAGTGGAACCAACGGGCGAAGATCAGGCGGGATAACCGGAAGTACTTCCATTACCATCCATTCTGCCTTGTTGCCAGAACCAAGGAAGTTCTCAACAAGTTTTAAACGCTTAACAACTTTTTTACGTTTAGCTTCAGATTTCAGATCGATAAGTTCAGCACGAAGATCTTTGCGCAGTTCTTCAAGGTCTAAGCCTTTCAGTAAATAGTGAATAGCTTCTGCACCTATCATCGCAGTGAAAGACTCTTCACCGAATTGTTCCTGAGCTTTGTAGAATTGTTCTTCGTTTATCAACTCACCTCTGGTGAATGGCGTTAAGCCTGGTTCAGTGATGATGAAAGATTCAAAGTACAATACTTTCTCAAGATTTTTAAGAGGAGTATCTAGTAGTAAACCAATTCTTGAAGGAAGAGATTTAAGGAACCAGATGTGAACAACCGGGCAAGCAAGTTCAATGTGGCCCATACGTTCACGACGTACTTTTGAAGTTGTAACTTCTACACCGCATTTTTCGCACACGATACCGCGATACTTCATACGTTTGTATTTGCCGCACACGCACTCGTAATCGCGTATAGGGCCAAATATTTTAGCGCAGAACAAACCATCACGCTCAGGCTTGAACGTACGGTAGTTAATGGTTTCAGGTTTTTTAACTTCACCATAAGACCAAGAACGGATCTTTTCCGGAGATGCTATTGAAATACGCAACAGGTCGAAATCTTGAGATTTCTTGCCGTAACCAAATAAATTGAAAAATTCATCACGCATGGTTTTATGCTCCGATTGGATTAGAATTGAAAATATTGGAAATACTGGACGCGGAAAGTCCACCTACTTGTAAGTAGGTGGCTAGCGGTTTCTTATTATTTTGGGGGTTTAACAGAGAGAACTCACTAACCACCTTTCCGGAAAAACAGGATTTGGACATTTTAGTCCTCCTTCTGTTTTAATTCTACGTTAAGACAAAGAGATCTAAGCTCTTTTACCATTACGTTGAAAGATTCTGGAACCCCAGATTCAAACGTATGATTACCCTTAACTATGGACTCGTATACTCTTGTTCTACCAATTACGTCATCCGACTTAACTGTTAGTAACTCTTGTAGAGTATATGCTGCACCATAAGCTTGCAACGCCCAACATTCCATTTCACCGAAACGTTGACCACCAAAATGGGACTTACCACCAAGCGGTTGCTGCGTTACTAAGCTGTAAGGCCCTATTGATCTAGCGTGTAGCTTATCATCAACAAGGTGATGCAACTTAAGTATGTATATTATACCAACTGTAACCTTCCTGTCAAACTTTTCTCCGGTTCTTCCGTCGAACATCTCAAACTGGCCGCTTACATCAGCACCAACCTGTTGTAAATAGGAGCTTATATCGCCAACTGAAGCGCCATCAAATACTGGTGATGCAAAAGGAACACCGTGAGATAAATTGTTTGACAATTCCACGATTTCGTTATCGTTCATCGCTTTTACAGCAGCAAGATCTTCCTTAGAAGAATATACTTTTGTAACTTTATCGCGAAGATCAGATACCAAACCTTTCTTGCCGGCAGCCATGTAATTGTTCACCATTTCTTTTATTTGGTTACCAAGTTCATGCGATGCCCAGCCTAAATGCGTTTCGAAAATCTGACCGATATTCATACGTGAAGGAACACCAAGAGGATTCAATACCACATCCACCGGAGTACCATCAGCAAGGTGAGGCATATCTTCGATTGGACAGATTTTGGAAATAACACCCTTGTTACCGTGACGACCAGCCATTTTATCACCAGGCTGAAGTTTACGTTTAACCGCAATATAAACTTTTACAACTTTAAGAACGCCAGATGGAAGATCATCACCGCTTTGAAGTTTTTCAATACGGTCATTCATTTTCTCATCAAGATGTTTTACGATAATATCATATTCATCTTTCAGTTCTTTAACTTTGGAAGCAAGTTTACCATCAGCAAGATCGATAGTGAACCAGCGCGGCTCTGAAATTTCTTCCAGATCAGCGGCAGTTATTTTCGCACCTTTCTTGATAGGAGATAAAGCTTTCTCAGCTTTTGCACCTATAAGCATTTTAGAAAGACGATCGAATATAGGGCCGGCAACGATCTTGAATTCATCGTTTCTATCCTTACGGATACGTTCAATTTCTGAACGCTCGATTTCCATTGTTCTTTCATCTTTTTCGATACCTCTGCGAGAGAAGATACGCACTTCAAGCACCGTACCTGAAATACCAGGTTTCATGCGCATTGAAGAATCTTTCACATCAGCGGCTTTTTCACCGAAGATAGCACGAAGAAGTTTTTCTTCAGGTGTCATCGGAGATTCAGATTTAGGAGTAACTTTACCAACCAATATATCACCAGGGCGAACTTCTGCACCTATGTGAATTATACCGGTTTCATCAAGGTTAACCAATGCTTCTTCCGATACGTTCGGAATATCACGAGTGATCTCTTCCGCACCAAGTTTAGTATCACGAGCAACCGCTTCAAATTCTTCAATGTGAATTGAAGTGAACACGTCATCTTTCACGATACGTTCAGATATAAGTATGGAATCCTCGAAGTTATAACCATTCCAAGGCATGAATGCCGCAAGAACGTTTTTACCAAGAGCCAATTCGCCAAGATCCGTAGAAGGACCATCAGCAATAATATCGCCAGCTTTGATCTTATCACCGGTTCTAACTATAGGACGTTGGTTGATAGAAGTGTTCTGGTTCGTTCTTTGGTTTTTACGAAGATTGTAAATATCAACCGAGAATGAATCGTTCTTCTTATCTTCAACTTTTATAACGATACGAGTTGCATCTACTTTATCTACAACACCATCATGCTTGGCAACTACTACCGCGCCTGAATCGTAAGCAACCGTACCTTCCATACCAGTACCAATAAGTGGTGCCTCGTTACGGATAAGCGGAACGGCCTGCCTCATCATGTTCGAACCCATCAATGCACGGTTCGCATCGTCGTTCTCAAGG
>CAZLZP010000113.1:0-3386 GCA_964564045.1 uncultured Rickettsiales bacterium | reverse complement strand
TTGATGTTGCCCAGCCTTTCATGAAAGAAAGCTATGACAAAACTCAAGTTGTAAGATTTAGTTTTGGTACAAAATTCTAGGGGTTTATAATGAAAAGGATAACAAATTACTTAATTTGCGCAGCTTTTGTGCTTTCAATTTTTGGCATTAACGCTTACGCGGAAGAAGCGGCCAACAAGTACGAAGTTAAAAACATGGCTGTGGTAGATCTTAAAAAGATAATAGACCAGTCTCTCGCAGCAAAAACAGCCCAGAAAGAGATAAACTCCATCAAAGAGAGATATTTCTCTGAGATCAAAAAACAGGATGAGTCTCTTCAAAAAAGGCAGAAAGAATTGCTAGAGCAGAAGAAGGCAATTTCTGCAGAAGCCTTTGGTAAAAAGGTAGAAGAATTCAAAACTAAAATAGATCAGGAAAGAACAACAGCTGCTAAAAAGCAGAAAATAATAGAAGCAGCTTTTGCAAAATCGCTTGAACTTATAAAAGATGAAACAGTTAAGGTTGTGGTAGAGATAGCGAAAGAAAGAAAGCTGGATATGGTAGTGCCAACCTCACAGCTACTTTATGGTAAACCCGGGCTTGATATATCTGACGAGGTTCTTAAGAAGCTTAATCAGCGTTTAACAAAAGTTAATATCAACATCAAAGGTGAGTAGTCGTTAGCAGGCTAAACCATTAGCATGCCACCATTCACATGAATGGTCTGGCCGGTTATGTATGCCGCTTCTTCGCTGGCTAAAAAACACACAACAGAAGCAATATCTTTCGGTTTACCAAAAGCACCTTGTGGTATAACGGCCAGCATTTTATTTCTTTGATCTTCGTTAAGCTTGCCGGTCATGGCGGTTTCAATAAAGCCAGGGGCTATATTATTTACGGTTATACCGCGTGATGCAACTTCTGAGGCAACAGATTTCACCAGCCCTGCAACGCCAGCCTTAGAGGCAACATAATTCGCCTGACCAGGGTTACCCATAGTGCCAACTATAGAACCTATGGTTATTATTCGGCCATGTCTGTTCTTCATCATACCACGCATAGAAGCTTTAATAAGCGTAAAGGTAGAAGTTAGGTTAACCTGGATTACTTCCTCAAAATCTTCCTCACTCATGCGCATTGAAAGATTATCTTTGGTAATGCCTGCATTGCATACAAGAATATCTATCTTGCCCATTTTATCTTCGGCGGTAGCAGCAAGTTTTTTGATTGATTCCTTATCCTTAAGATTTGCGGTACAAATATGAACGTTTCCCCCTAAACTCGCAGCAAGTTCCTGAAGCTTTTCTTCTCTGGTGCCCGATATGGTAACTTCCACACCTTGTGAATGCAATATGCGGGCTATATCTTCACCGATACCACCTGTTGCGCCTGTAACTAATGCCTTCCTGCCTTGTAAATTGAACATAGATAATCCTTTTATTTTTCTGAAAGAAAATCGCAGTAAGAATCTGTTTTGTCAAATAAAAAGCCCCGGGAAATTACCGAGGCTTTTCAGAATAGAATATTAAGTATTATTATCTTCTATTACCAAATAACTGCATTAGGTTAATGAACATATAAACAAAATCAAAGTAAAGCTGAAGTGCGCCCATTATAGCTGCTTTTGAAAGCATGGTTGCATCTCTGCCTATAGTAAAATACAGCTGCTTTATTTTCTGTGTATCGTAAGCAGTCAAAGCAACCGAAGCCACTACTGCAACAGCAGAGCAAACAAACATCAGCATAGAGCTCTTCAGGAATATGTTGATAAGGCTTGCAAAGAAAACTCCCCAAACGCCAATTATAGCAAAGGTGCCAAGGCTGGTAAGGTCTTTTTTAGTGGTATAGCCATATAAGCTCATGCTTAGGAAAACCGCGGCAGTAATAAAGAAGGTTCTGGCTATACTTTCCTGGGTGTACATAAGAAATATAGGTGATATTGCCAGCGAAAGAAGCACGGCATAACTATAGAACGACAGTTTAGCTCCGCCTTCGCTCATTCTCATCATTCTAGGCATAACAAGAAACGCCATAAGCAAAGTGCCTATGAACCACACCATATTCAGAGATGTAACTATAGCAGTAAGCTGGGGGTTGCTTAACACCACCCAAGATGTAAGGCCGCTTAAACCAAGACCAACAGCCATATGGTTGTAAACCTTTATCATGTGCGCCCTCAGGCCTGCATCAACGCCTGAGCCTGCCTGTGTCTGAGTATAATTTGTATAGTCTACCATTAATCCTCCATTAATCCCATAAAATGGGATTGTTTTAATTACGTATATATTATATGTCTAACTTGCATATATTTCAAGGATAACCGGACAAATTATTTAAGTTAAAGAAAAATGGTGTCACAGAAAAAAATACTTCTACCTCAAGGGTTTCACGACCACCTGCCGCCAGAGGCAATGGGGGAGATGAAACTTAATGGTATGGTTGTCAAAAGGTTGAGTTCTTTTGGCTATGAACTTGTGCGCCCGGCAATCATGGAATTCGAAGAAAGCCTGGATAAAGATTTCACATCAGACTTCTTTAAAGTAACAGATACCATCTCTGGTAAAATGATGGTTATCCGTAACGATATAACTCCGCAAATAGCCCGTGTTGTAAAAGACAGATACGGCGAAAAAGCCACAAAAGAAACAGTGCGCTTGGCATATACCGGGCAAGTAATTCGCAAACAAGGTTCAGGAAAATTCACTGAGCGGCAGCTTACACAAACAGGCTTTGAGCTTGTTTCAAAAGATGGCCCAGAGCGTGATGCGGAAGTTCTTTATGTGGCTATAGAAACTTACCAGAAGGCCGGGATAAAAGATTTTACCGTAGACCTATGCTATCCGAAACTTGTTGAGATATTGTTAAAAGAAAATGGTTTTGGTTCAGCAGAAATACACAAATTTTCATCTCTGATAGAAGAGAAAGATATTAACTCACTTAAAGAATCTGGTGCCCCCGAAGAGATAATAAAAATAATAGAACTTTCTGATGATGCTTCAGACATAAACACCTCAATAAACGTGTTAGAGAAAATGGAAACTGCAGTTTCTGATAAAAAAGCAAAAGCGGTTTTTTCAAGAACAAAGGAAGTTCTCCAAATATTATCCAGATCGATCTCAGATGTTAACATCAGCCTTAATCTTCTTGAGGTTATGGGGTACACTTATCATTCCGGTCTTTGCTATTCGTTCATTTCTCGCCAAACTTTTGACGAGATAGGCAGGGGTGGAAGGTACAAGATATCTCTTGATAAGGAAAAAATGCTTGATGCAGCGGGCTTTACTCTGCTTATCAACTCAATGTTGCGCACAATAGATGTTGATGCAAAGCAGGAAACAAAATCAGTAAAATACTCTGAAGGCTTTTCCGGTTCAAAAGCTTTAAGAGATAACGGTATAGTAACAATA
>CAZLZP010000112.1:0-3399 GCA_964564045.1 uncultured Rickettsiales bacterium | reverse complement strand
AAGCTCTATAAAAAATTCATCGCCTTTTTTACTGATGAAAAAATCGAACAGATATTTTCCCTGCGGAGTAAGCAGGTAAGAGTAAATTGCGTTATTATCTTTCGCCTTGCCGAGATCGTTAGTTATTATTCCCTGCAGAAATTTATATGAGTCAGCTCCGGAAACGGATATAACCGCACGCTGTAGATCTATGTATGTATTATTTGGCATTTGCTACATTTAGTAGTTGGCAAGCACAGTTTCAAGTGCCTTTTCAAGCGTTTTTGAAACTACCGAGATATCGTAATTATTTTTAGCGGTACGGAAACCCTGCTCGGCTATCATCGCGCTTTTTGTATTATCTTTGATAGCTTCTTCAAGCGCATCGGCAAGCTTATCGTAGTTACCTTTATCAACCAGCAGCGCATCAATATTGCTCGTAAGAATTTCGCCCGGACCTTCCATATTGGTTGAAACTATTGGTTTTTTATTCACCATTGCTTCCAGCAGAACTATTCCGAATGGCTCGGAAAGTGAAGGCAGGCAGAATATATCTATATCGTTATAGAACTTCTGCTTATCTTTTACCCAGCCGATAAAACGCACAGAATCGTTAAGCTTAAGCGAGTCACGCAGGGTTTGATATTCAAAACGACCATCACCATCACCACCAATTATTGCTTTAAATTTTACTCCCCTTTTTCTTAAAACAAAAAGTGATCTTAAGAATATATCCACACCCTTCTTTTCAACCATTCTGCCCATAACGCCTATTAGCGGAACTTCTTTAGGTTGCTTCACATTTGGCTCTGCACCTACACGAATAAGGTTCGGAACTTTTATTACCCTATCGTTCTTGAAATATTTGCTGATAAGTTTTGTACGGATATCTTTACTTACGCAAAATAGAAAATCGGAATTTATAACATCTTTAAACCAGTAATTATGCACAACACCAACCTGCGGAATTTTGTTTTTAGCAGTGCCCTGTCTGAATAGTGAAGCCGGCCTATTACCGTGAACCACAACGGCATCTGGCTTATTATTTTTAAGAAATTTACCTATTCTGAACTTGGCAATTGGGTCCCATCTTCCCATGCTTGATATTTTTTTTATGGTTATTTTATCAGGATAATTATCGAGTATTTTTTGCAGCGGCAGAATTATTTTTGCTTTCGGGCGCACTACACAAACCACTTCATGTCCAAGCATGGCAAGTGATTCTGCATAATCCAGGAATGCCTGTTCTATTCCGCCCAAGCCTTTGCCAAACATTGCGTTCACAACTTTCATACTACTTTACCGATACCCGCACTTAGATAATCATTCGCATCGTTAACGTAATTCTGAGCCGATTGTAATATGAAATCTTTTTCACTTTGCTTCATTTCACGCAGTAATTTAGCAGGATTTCCTGCCCATATTTCACCCGCAGGAATAACTTTACGATAAGTAACCACAGCACCTGCTGCAACCCAGCCGCCGGTTTTAACAGTTGCCCCATCAATAATAGTAGAACTCATACCTACAAAACATGAATCTTCCAGCGTGCAGGCATGCATCATAACCTTGTGGCCGATAGTAACATTATCACCAATTATGGTCATGCCGCTTTCACCCGCTATTTGCGGACGGGTAACGTGAACAACCGAGCCATCTTGAATGTTGGTACGCTTGCCAATGCGGATATAATTCACATCACCGCGAACCACCACACCAGGCCAAATGCTTGAGTACTCGCCAATTTCAACATCGCCTATCACCACTGCACCCGGCATTATGCACGCCGTTGGATGAATTTTAGGGAAAATGCCCTTATATGGCAATATTATGGGTTTTTGACTCATAAAGAATAATTATAGGGAATAATGCCAAAAAGCAACCCATCATAGAATTATTGACATTAAACCATTATAACCAGCCACAATCGTTTCAGTTTATTGAACGCCAGTGTTATCGTCAGGGTGTTAATTATCAGGAGAGGTCTATGAAACTTGAATGTAATGTTGGTGAAAAAGATAGTAAGTTAAGATTGGCAGCTGGCTTTGCGCTGGTTGTTGGTGGCCTGCTAGCCAAAGGCGGATTACTGGTAATAATTGGCCTGGTGCTGATGTTCACCGGCTGGAAACGTAGCTGCATGTTATATAGCCTGCTGAAAGTAAATACCAATAAAGATGGCGGCACACCGCCTACGGCTTAATGGCCTAGTCCGTATCCTGCGGAAGAGAAGGCTTTAGCTTTTTTTCTTGCCAGTTCAATTTCTACGCTTGTTTTTGGATGTTCTGCCTCTCTGAATCCTATCTCTGTAGCATGTTCTTTCGTAGCTATTAACCACTGCTGTACAGGCATTACCTGAATTATACACGAGTTCATCTGCATTTCCTGTATCTGAACATGTCCGCCATAATTACCAGCTCTGTCCACCGCATGCAAATGAAGCCCTTCAAAACTTTCTGACGTCGAAACCTCACCAGCATCCATATTATTGTAAACACCTGCAACACGGAACCTTTTTTTCGGCTCTTTGAACTCAACCTGGGTTTGCTTTTCCATAACTTCCCCAAGGTTCTTTGCCTTTCTTGTACCATCATCAAATTCATATTCAGCAGAGCCATCAACCGAACGTAATTTCAAATTATCAAATCTTGCGTTTATCATTTTAACTACAAATGCGCCGTTCTTTTCTGGATCACTTCCAAGAATTTTCTCACGGATGTAATCTTCCAGTATTTGTTTTGTTATATGGCTTTTAAAATCTGGATGATTTTTCACGAAATCATCATCTTTTGAAAGTTTAATAGCTGGAAGCTCTTTTGATTCAAAGTATCCAACCTGAGCAAAATAGACCATTTCATCTGGTCTTGCTTCACGAGTATTTCCCTTTTTACCGAAGCTTGTTTCGGAAACGTAGGCTTTTCCATCTATAACTGTAACCTCACCAACAACATTTCCCTTGTCTGTCATTAGCGTACCAACGCCAACACCTTTCTTTCCAGTAATTTCTACCAACTCACCAACGGTCATTTGGGGAATAAAAGAAGTGGATAGAGAAGCAAGCTCTATAAGGGTATTTTGCTGAATTAGAGTACCGGGTTTTGGAATTGGATTTCCATCAGGCATAAGATTTTTTCCGAGATCAGTTAGCTCTTTATCGATTCCTTTAGTAAATGGACCCATATTTGACATATTTTTAATATTATAATTAATTGTAACACAAAAAGGTTAACAAAGTGTTAACGACCATGATTTTTAACTATTTGAAATATAAGGGATTATACTGAAGTGTTTTTAAATCGTTTGTTATTATCAGGAAATGAAGAACGGCGGGGCGTTGGTATATATACCAACAAGTAGCATGTTAAGCTATGGACCTAGAATTAATTAAATAATTAACCAGATCATCTCTTAAAGGAGGTAATC
>CAZLZP010000111.1:0-3417 GCA_964564045.1 uncultured Rickettsiales bacterium | reverse complement strand
CCTATAAATTAGCTCAACAATTTATAGGTTTATGTAATGACTCCAGCACAGCCAGTTAAAAAACAAAAGCTCGATCCGATAGCAGATCCGAATTTTTTAATTTCGCAGCAGCCTTTTCCGGCATCTAAAAAAATATATGTACCGGGCGAGATATACAAAGATATAAAAGTTCCGTTCCGTGAAGTTACAACTTCTGAAAAGATGGGCGTGCCTGTGCGCATTTACGATACTTCCGGCATATATACCGACCCTTCCCAGAAGTTTGATATCCGCGCTGGCCTACCAAAAATCCGTGATAGCTGGATACGTGCCAGAGGCGATGTGGAAGAATATATCGGCCGAGAAGTTAAGCCGGAAGATAACGGTTTAAAAAATTTGAATGAAGCGCCAACCGAACAATTTTTATATCCTAACCGCACGCCACTTCGCGCGAAGGCTGGCAAAAACGTTAGCCAAATGCACTATGCGCGCCAAGGCATAATTACGCCTGAAATGGAATATATCGCAATCCGCGAGAATATGGGCCGTAAAGGAATGCTGCCGAAAAATACTAAGGGCGGCTATTCATGGGGCGCTAGCATTCAAAATGAAATTACGCCGGAATTCGTTCGCAGCGAAATTGCGCGCGGCCGTGCAATAATTCCATCAAACATCAACCACCCGGAATGCGAGCCTATGATAATCGGCCGTAACTTTCTGGTGAAAATAAATTCAAACATCGGTAACTCTGCCATTACTTCATCAATCGGTGAAGAGGTAGAAAAAATGGTGTGGAGCTGCCGCTGGGGCGCTGATACCATTATGGATCTTTCAACCGGCAAAAATATTCACACAACGCGCGAATGGATAATTCGCAACTCGCCGGTGCCAATTGGTACTGTGCCAATTTATCAGGCGCTTGAAAAGGTTGGCGGCATCGCTGAAGAACTTACCTATGAAATTTTCCGCGATACATTAATTGAACAATGTGAGCAGGGCGTTTCGTACTTTACAATTCACGCGGGCGTGCGCCTGCCTTTTGTGCCGCTTACGGCAAACCGTGTTACGGGCATAGTTTCGCGCGGTGGTTCTATCCACGCAAAATGGTGCATGGCGCATCACAAAGAAAACTTCCTGTACACTAATTTTGAAGATATCTGCGAACTGCTGAAACAGTACGATGTATCATTTAGTTTGGGTGATGGTTTACGCCCGGGTTCTATTGCCGATGCTAACGATGCCGCGCAATTCGCTGAGTTAAAAACTTTGGGCGAGCTTACGCAAATAGCGTGGAAGCACGATGTACAAACCATGATAGAAGGCCCTGGCCACGTGCCAATGCACCTTATAAAAGAGAACATGGATAAACAGCTTGAAGCGTGCGATGAAGCTCCGTTCTACACACTTGGGCCATTAACAACCGATATCGCACCGGGGTATGATCATATCACCAGCGGTATAGGTGCCGCCATGATAGGCTGGTTTGGTACAGCAATGCTTTGCTACGTTACGCCGAAAGAACATTTAGGCCTGCCAAATAAGCAAGATGTTAAAACAGGTGTTATAACTTATAAGCTTGCCGCCCACGCGGCAGACTTGGCAAAAGGCCACCCCGGCGCGCAAATGCGAGATGATGCACTTTCCCGTGCGCGCTTTGAATTCCGTTGGGAAGACCAATTTAACCTAAGCCTAGACCCTGAAACCGCGAAAGATTTCCACGATGAAACCTTACCGGCAGATGGTGCGAAAGTTGCGCATTTCTGTTCTATGTGCGGCCCCAAATTCTGTTCGATGAAAATCAGCCAAGAGGTGAGGGAGTTCGCAAATACCGATGCAGCTATTGCCATAACCAATGCAGAAAGCGAAGCCGAGGCACAGAAATCTATGGACGAAATGAGCGCTAAGTTTAAGGAGATGGGTTCAGAGATTTATGTGAAAGCGGAGTAAAATAATGACAACACCAATCTACATAATCACACTTAACTACACAAAACCGATAGAGCAGGTAGATGTGCACCTTGTAACGCACCGTGCGTACCTCGATAAATTCTATGCATCGGGCGTGTTTGTTACATCTGGTCGCCAGAATCCGCTAAAGGGCGGCGTTATAGTTGCCCGTAGTTTTGATGGCGCAGGTAAAACCTACACCAAAGCAGATATCGAGAACATAATGAATAATGACCCATTCTTGGTTAACCAAGTTGCCGCATATACCATCACCGAATTCACTCCGGTAAAATACTCACCAGAGTTTGCTAAGGTTCTCGGCCTTTAATAATAAATTCTTATAGAATATTTATATTAACCGCACTAAACTCTAACTACTAAACTCTAATAACTAATTTTATGGTCCATCATCACAAATTACCGCCAGAGTTACTTCAAGTTTTAGCGTGCCCGCTTACCAAAGCCCCGCTGGAATACGATGAAGCCAACAATGAACTTATCTCGCGCAATGCTGGTTTGGCGTTCCCGATTGAAGATGGCATACCCGTTATGCTTATTGAAAAGGCCCGAAAGCTATAGTTTGCGCCCATTCTAAAAACAGTTGAATTTACAGTATGTAGCATATACAATGCCCTATATATTAAATATAAGGGGCTATATACATGTTCAAAAAAACTATAACTTTATCGGTGTTAACTTTATTACTTTCTTCATGCGGCGAACATGCCGAGAAGGTTGATACTCTAAAACGCGGCGATAAAAACCTTTCATGTTCTGATGTTCAGCTGGAAATAAACGAGGCCGATCAATATAAAAAAATGGCCTACGATAAGCAGAAGCTTGGTATAAAATCCATTGTTATGCCTCTTGGTTATATCGATACCTACATGAGCGCTGATGATGCGGTAGGCGCGGCGGATGCTCGCATTAATTACCTTAACCGTATCTACGATATCAAAAAATGTGATCCGGTAAATTCTGAAGGCCCAAGCGATAGAGATATTCAAGATAGTATCCAGCGTTCAATGCAGCAACAGCAACCACAAGCTGGCGGCCAGATACCGGTTACTTACGGCTATCCTCAGTATCAGCAAATGCAGCCTCCTCAGCCGTATATTTATCAGGGCAGCGGCGGCGCAGGATATTAATCTTGCCTGGGGCTGATTTTTAATTTAGAAACTCCTTGGAATTATGGCATCGTATAGATTTAAGCATAAGCACCTGATAGATGTGAACTCTCTTTCTAAGGAAGATATAGAATACATCTTAGATATCTCTGAAAAATATGTAGTTAAGAACAGAAGCGGCGATAAATACACCGATATACTGCGCGGCAAAGAGCTGATAAATCTTTTCTTCGAGAATTCTACCAGAACCAGAACATCATTTGAACTTGCAGGCAAGCGCTTAGGGGCGCAGGTAATTAACATGGATATCGCCACCTCTTCCATAAGCAAGGGCGAAACTCTGCTCGATACCGCCCTTACGCTG
>CAZLZP010000110.1:0-3422 GCA_964564045.1 uncultured Rickettsiales bacterium | reverse complement strand
CAGGAAGGCGCTTCGTACAGAGTTCGAGAAAGAACTAGAACCGTTTTTCCTTAAAATTAAGAAACATGAGCTAATCGCCGGTATAGTAGGTTCTTTAACAGAGTATACGACAGAAAGGGAAAGACTTCCTACTATCGGCAGAACTATTTCTGCCGTGAAGGAAAGAGCCGAAAACAAAGAACAGCAGCTACTTGCAGAACTTGAGTCTTTGAGCCTTGGTGCCGCGCTAAGGCTACTCAGAAAAAGAACTGGCCTTTCAAAGCATGATGTTGAAGATCTTATAAAACGAGATCCGATAGTATTGGAAAATTCAAAATATCTACCTAAGAAAAAGAGCCTAGATAAGCTTCTGGACCTATATGAAGCATCTGAAAAAGTAAGAGGGCTGATCTATAAAAAGCACGCTTATGAGGTAAAGGAACAACAGAATAAGATCATAGAAAAAACACTTAAGGAAAAAGGCCTAGACAAAAAAAGCAGTGATCTTAGTTATGAAAATATATTGTTAAAATTAAGAATAAAAAGTGGCCATACTGCAGCTTATATGGCTGATAAAGTGGGTTTTGCGGCCGCAACTTTGTATAGCAGATATGAGCGTGGAGAGCGTATTTTTTCTCCAGAACATCTTGCAAAAGCAGTATATGAATTTCGAAATACTGCCCCAGTTGATGATATCAAAAATCTACTGGATAAGTGGTTAGAAGTAAAAATAAATGCGGAGAATAAAAGATCTGTAAGAGGCAATATACATTTGAGTATCGATGAAAGAAAATTAAACTTAATGAGCGACTATAGAAAAGCTTATGAAAGCACAGAAACTTTAAACAAACAGAACGCAACTACCTTCCAGAATACGGAGCAACACCTTGGTCTGGCAACCAAACGCCTTTCGGAAGAGCGCCGTGTTGGTAGAACACGTCAATAGGTATGCCGCCGCGAGGGTACCAGTAGCCGCCAATGCGAAGATATTTAGGCTTTATTTCTTTGATAATTCTTTTTGCTATTTTCACAGTGCATTCCTCATGGAAGCCTGCATGGTTACGGAACGAGAACATGAATAGTTTAAGCGATTTACTTTCAAGCAGGTGTTTGTTTGGCACGTAATCGATAACTATACGCGCAAAATCTGGCTGGCCTGTTACCGGGCAAAGCGATGTGAATTCCGGGCATGTAAAGCGAACGTAATAATCAACATCAGGGTGTGGGTTTGCAACCGCTTCCAGCTTTGCTTTATCTGGTGAAGTTGGGTAATTGGTTTTACCACCAAGTTGTTTTAGTTTTTTGTAGTTGGTTTTAGCCATATTCCGCCCTTTTTACGAGGCGGAATTTAGCATTTATTTAATGAAGAACAAGTGAAATTAATTAGCCACCACTGCTGCTGCTAGAGCCTAGCGGTGGAGGGCATTCACCATTAACCGGAGCAGAGCCATCTAAACATACTACCTCGTCACCCGTGGTTACGCAGAACCCGCTTGGGCTAAGTGTACCAACAGCACACACCGCTTCACCAGCTTTACAAGTACCTTCCTGCATAGTTTGGCCTATTGGGCATGTAGTTGTGGTTGAGCCGTTCGAACATGTATTGGTTGCATCATCATATGTTTCGCCCTCATCGCAATATGCCCACGGCTCACAGGTGTGGCTTGCCCAATTATAATATTCACCGTCTTCACATACAGGCACGCATGCACCACAGCCATTATGACCAGTACCTGCAGGGCAAGTTGGGTTTTGTACACATGCTCCAGGACTTACACCGGTAGAACATGAATTGTTATATTGGCCTTGCTGACACTGAGTCCAGCATTTGCCAGAGTACGAATCCATACCAGGACCACATTCTACCTCAGCAACGCATTCCCAGGTAAAAACTGGCCAGTAATTTGTGATTACGAAATCAAATCCAGCAGGACAAACTTTCCAAGGATTTCCACAAGTACCAGGTATTCCGTTTGGAGAACCTTCTTGTATAATGTAAGTACCTGCCGCGCATTCAACGCTGACATCTTCGGAAACACATACACTACTACCATCACCATTCGGGTTAGGTTGAAGTGTATAGCCTGCCTCACATGTAGTGCTTGCAACGCACGAGCCTTCTATCATTGAATAACCAACCGGGCATGATACACCCTGAGTTGGCTTGTGGCACATTTTATCAGTAGGCCAGTAAACATAACCCTCAGGGCAAACTTGTTCCGGGTTACAGTTTTCTGTTTTTGATGTAGGATCTACCTTCGTTTCTCCGGTAGTTCCAGTTTGAGTTGCAGGTAAAGAGCCCTTGGCTGGTTCAACCTTTGTTTCCGTTCCTCCGGTTGTGCTTACACCAGTATTACCTAAAGATACACCACCGCCAAGCTGTTCTTTCGAGCCACCATCTGGTGAAATAATTGTAACACTTAAAGATCCGCCCTCAGATGTTATTTGTGTACCATCAGGCATTTTAAATATAGTAGTAGTTCCAACAGTTGTAACTGTTGCCGTGCTAAGATCGTATTCAGTACCATCAGAACCTGTAACTACTGCACCTACTCCACCACCTTTGCTTGCACCGCCGCCCTTGCCTGCTGAACCATCACCTTTACCAGCTTCACCTTTACTTGCTGAACCTTCTTCTTTTCCGGCTTCACCTTTACCAGCAGTTCCTGTACCAGGTTTTGTTGCTGTACCAGAGCCTGAAGAGCTTGAACCTGATGCCGTATCAGGCTTGCAAGGATCAACAGGGCAATCACCCCTTTCTTCGCAGGTTGTGGTACTTCCTGAAGAGCTGCCACCTGATGAACTACCCCCACCTGAAGAACCAGATGGAATATTTGGTGGGAATGCCGTTTGAGGGTTATCGTTATTATCTTCCGCTAAATTTGCACGGCATAGAACATTGGTGTTCTCTTCAATATACTGAGGCTCTGTTCCTGCTACTACAGTAAAGCAATCTGGAGAGGTGAAGAACCTACCTGTTGTTGGGAAGGTATCATCTATTTTAGCATCCATAGCTCGAAGCATGGCAACCGGTATACCACCCGAATCAAGATCTGTAGGAGCTGCATCAGAGTTAGTACCTAACCTAAGAACCTTCAAGAATGGTTTAGATATAGAACCTATAGGAAGATCAACCCTACCCAAAAATGTATAGCCATTCATGCCAACTGCATCAGATGCAGGCCTGGTTGTTCCTGGTACACTTAAAGCATTTGCATCGCACGCATCAAAATTTATATTTTCATTTATAACCCCAGCAGCTTCCATCTGCACCCATGCCAAATGCTCTTCAGCAACGTTTGACCAGGTATTATCACCAGCTGATGCTGCCACACAATTTGCGCTTGCAGCAAGACCAGTGAAATTTTGAGCTGCAAAATTCACGCTTGTATCACCAGGAAGAACTTTATATTTATCTACGAAAGCAGTTTTTGCTTTTATAT
>CAZLZP010000109.1:0-3468 GCA_964564045.1 uncultured Rickettsiales bacterium | reverse complement strand
GTGAAAGTAATAAAGACGTAAACAAAGCAATTGAAGAAATTTTTTTCATTAGAAGCACTCCCATGCGTTCTTAATATGCTTTAGCCTTAATGGAGGATTGTATATTATCAAGTCAAACCTGAAATTAAAACCAGAATATTGTTTATTTTTCTGCAGGAATATTTTTGCAGCATCACAAATACGCTTTTGCTGGTTATATGATAATACTTCGGTGTTTTCCTTATCTTTACGCGCTTTAACCTCAAAGAAAACTATCTGCCTGCCCCTTCTGGCTATTATATCTATTTCACCGAATTTAGTTTTGTGACGCCATGATATTACCCTGTAAAAACAGAAGAATAGGTAAATAATAGTGGTTATTTCAGCGATCAGACCTAGAAAGTACGATCTTCGCTTAGATTCTTCAGAACTATTCACGTGGCATTATTTTTTTGATCTCACGCTCTACTATATCACGTACTATAGTTTCAAGGTTTTGATCAAGCCATTCTTTAAGGAGAGGCTTCATTGTTTCATGTACAATATCTTCCAGAGTAACAGCAGAGCGGAATGCCGGAGAGCTGATATCAGGGCGCGGTATGTTGTTCAGAAGGCTTTGTATAGCCTTGCTAGACTTAGCCGCGATATCTTCAGATAATATTTTTTCGCTCTTTTCTTCTGCCATATTTGGTGCCACCTGAGGACTGATTATATTTTGAGAAATTGGTTCAGCAAACTCTTTTTTAGGCTCTGCCGATAAAATCGGTTCATTTTGAACAGGTTGTGCTACATTTGCATTTAAAGGGGCTTCCGGCACCTGCGTAGCAGGCTGCTGATCTAGGGCTTCGTCTATCTCCTGAAGTACATCAACGAATTTTTCTTCCGCAATAACCTCTTCCGCCTTGGCAGCATCAGGCTCCTGGAAATTAGGATCAAGGTGCTTAAGGCTTTCAGCTATGTTTTCAAGAACATTCACTTCCTCAGAAACATTTTCTGCTGGTTTTTCAGCCTCAACAACATCGGTCAGCTCCATCGGCTCTTCTTCCTCAGCGGCTTTTGCAGCAGAGTTTGCCCCATCTTCTTCGATAGATACCTTCTCTTTGCCGGTAACGATATTTTTTATCTTGCCAAGAATGCTATCAACGCTTTCGTTCTTGCCTTCTTCTTTTTCTTTTGCTTTTGCCATACAATTTAGATTCTATAAACCAATTAATTTAAATCTAGTATTATTATAATGTACTTTAGGATCGTATTCAGTAACAGATAAACCTAACTGGCTTGGAGTTAACTCACCCACAGTTGATTTAAGGCTATATATCGCAATAACGGAATCTTTTATGGCGCGCGCATGATTTATTTCCGCAGAGAACCTTTCCTGTTCGGCATCAAGCACATCAAGAATTGTTCTAGCTCCTTCTTTCTGCTCTTCCTTAACGCCCTGAAGCGCAAATTCTGAGGCAACAAGGCTGGATTTAGTAGCTTCAACATTGCTTTGTGTTGTAAGTATTTTCTGCCACGCCTGTATAACCGAGCTTTTAACGGAATTTAAAGTTTCGTTATATTGTTGTTTTGTCTGGTTACGGCTGTCTCGCGCGCTTCTTGTTCTGGAGTAAGTAACACCAGCATTATAAATAGGAACAGTAACATTAAGCGATACATTCTGAGAATCATTATCGAATACACCACCGCTTGTAGGGGTTTCACTTTCTGCAATAGAGCCGGTAACATCTACCTGAGGATATAACTGCGATTGCTGTACATCTATTTCACTATCTCTGCTTTCCACTAAATATTTTAACTGGTTAACATCAGGATTATTCTGCATGGCAAGCTTCAGAGCTGCATCAAGATCAGCCGGTATATCTGGCAGACTTGAAGGCATTGGCAGGCTTTCTGGCGCATCTACAGCATATATTCTTTTGAAGTTCGATCTAGCTGCAACAAAATCTCCCTCTGAAATAACCCTGCTGGAATTAGCATTTGCAAGCCTTGCTTCACTTTGTGCAACATCAGTTTTTGTAGCATCACCCACCACGAATCTTTCTTTGGAAGCCTTAAGCTGCTCTTCCAGAACTGCCTGATTGTTCTCAGCCAGCTTCAATACTTTTTGGGTGAATATATAACTTATATAAGCATCGATAGCTTCAAGCATGAATTTCTGCTCGGCGCCTTTTAACTCGCTTCTGGCAGCCAGTATTTTACTTTCTGCAGCCTGCACAGCATAGTAAGTTTCTCCGCCGCCGAAAATACCCTGAGTTACATTAAATGATTTATTATCTGTATAGAAAGTACCTTCCGTTGCTGCACCAACCGGTGTTGTTTCACTTCTTTCCTTGGTGTATCTTAGATCTGCCTTTGGAAGAAAGCCTGAATATGCCTGAAACACCTGTTCATCAACAGATTTAAGGCCTTCTCTAGCAGAGCTGATAGAAGGATTTTTGCTGTATGCATCAGAAAGCAGGCTTTCCATTTTCATGCCTTTCGACGCAGAATTGCTGAATTCTTTTTTAAATAATTCTTCCGATCTTTGTTGGCCAGGGTTCAATATTTTTAAAGGCGAAACCATTTGCGGAGAGATATCTACCGGCTGCGGCACCTGTTGCTGAACCTGCGGCTGCAGCGACTGCGGCACTAAAAGTTTCTGACGGGCCTGCGGCTGAGGTTGCACATTTTGTTGCTGTACGGCCTGAGCACCATTTATAGTTAAGCCCTGTACCGGCGTTGAATCATATCCGGAATTAAGCGGCGCAACGCTCTGCGCGATTGACGAAACCGGTAAAACCGAAACTAATAATGCAAATTTTATAAAACTTCTTTTCATACGGATTATATCAACCAGAATTGAGTTACCTTTACAACCATTTTTTATTTATCTACCGAAGCCAAGGCTTCTAATATTCCCTGCCTTACCGCCACGCCAATTTCCACCTGCTCAAGCACAAGGCTTTTGCTTCTGTCGTCTGCGATATCCGATTCTATCTCTACACCCCTGTTCATTGGGCCAGGGTGCATTATATAAGCTTTTGTATTGGCCTTTTCTAATTTCTTTTTATTAAGCCCGTATCTTTCAAAATACTCTTTCTCGTCTTTTACGTAAACCTTTTCCATTCTTTCTTTCTGAAGGCGCAGCAGCATTATTATATCTGAACCAGATATCGCATCTTCCAGGCTGTCAAAAACCTCTATTTTAGAGTTTATATCTTCAGGCAGCAAAGATTTAGGTGCCGCCACCTTTATTTTCATTCCCATTTTAGAAAGAAGATCGATATTCGAACGTGCAACCCTGCTGTGCTTCACATCGCCAGATATGGTAAGCGTTTTACCTTCAAAGCTACCAAGCTTCCTTCTGATAGTTAGCGCATCAAGCAGTGCCTGTGTTGGGTGCGAGCTGCTTCCCGTACCGGCATTTATTATCGAGCATGAAACCTTTTCAACCATCAGCCTTGCCGCATCATCATCTTTATGCCTAATAACTATGAAATCGGGGTG
>CAZLZP010000108.1:0-3490 GCA_964564045.1 uncultured Rickettsiales bacterium | reverse complement strand
ACGTTAGGAGAATAAAGCTTCTTTACCGCGTATGAAGGCTGAGGAACTAAAAGAAGCGCGGTTAGTATAAGTACTGATGTAAATTTAAGCATAAAGTTAAGTATAAACCCCTAAAGGTAGTGTTCAAGCATCTATTGTATACTAAAAATTATCTGGTTTGCAACCGCAAAATATTAAAATAACATATTGAATTACATATGAATTGCCCGGCCGAGAACGCTCATGGCGGCTTCTTTCACCGCCTCGTTCAAGTCGGGGTGGGAATGGCATGTGCGGGCGATATCTTCTGAACTTGCGCCAAATTCCATCGCTATTGCCGCCTCCATTATAATTGTGCCCGCCTGAGGGCCAATAATGTGAACGCCAAGAACCTTGTCGGTTTTTTTGTCAGCCAGAATTTTAACGAAGCCATCTGTATCACCAACCGCTTTCGCGCGTGAATTAGCAGCGAACGGGAATTTACCTTTAACGTAATCAACACCCTGCTCTTTCAGCTTTTCTTCTGAAGCACCAACTGTAGCAACTTCCGGGTGCGTGTATATTACCGCCGGAACCAGATCGTAATTAACGTGGCCATGCTGGCCAGCCATTGTTTCTACTGCGGCTATGCCATCTTCTTCCGCCTTGTGGGCAAGCATTGGGCCTGGAATAACATCTCCCACAGCATATATGCCTGGAACATTAGTTTGGAAATGAGCATCAACCTTAATACGCCCGCGTTCATCAAGCGCTACACCTGCTTCCTTCAAACCAAGGTTTGAAGTGAAAGGCTTGCGGCCGATAGCAACCAGAACGTAATCTGCCGCTACAGTTTCAGCAGTGCCACCTTTTGCAGGTTCAACAGTTAGTGTAACGCCTTTAGAATCTGTTTTTGCGCCAGTAACTTTTGTACCTAAACGGAATTTCATGCCTTGCTTTTCAAGTATTTTGCGGAAGTTTATTCTAATTTCGCCATCGTTCCCCGGAATAATTTCATCGAGGAATTCGATAACTTCAACTTCAGAGCCAAGTCTGCGCCATACGGAGCCAAGTTCTAGGCCGATAACGCCGCCGCCAATAACGATAAGTTTTTTCGGAACTTCAGGCAGGTTAAGGCCACCGGTTGAAGAAACAATACGCTTTTCATCTATTTCTACACCGGGAAGATTTGCAACTTCAGAACCGGTTGCGATAAGAATGTTTTTACCCTGAATAGAATCAGATGGGCCGCCGCCTTCACCGCGCACAGCTACAGTACCTTTGCCCATAACCACACCGTGGCCGACAAAACGGGTTATTTTATTTTTCTTGAACAGGAAATCGATACCCTGAGTAAGGCCTTTAACAACATCATCTTTGCGTTTTAGTAGGTTACCAAGGTTTAGTTTTACGCCTGAAGCTTCAATACCATGAGATTCGCCGTGATGCTTCATTTCTTCAAACAGGTGAGAAGAATGCAGAAGTGCCTTGGAAGGTATGCAACCAACGTTCAGGCATGTTCCACCAAGCGTTTTGCGCTTTTCAACACAGGCAACCTTCATACCAAGCTGCGCCGCACGTATGGAAGCCACGTACCCAGCCGGGCCACCGCCAATTACTATAAGATCAAAATTTTCAGACATATGTTTTCTACCTAAGGTTTGAACTGCGTGAAATATAGTAAAATTAAAGCGTTTATCAACCTATAATTTTCTTGAATTTTTTGTGTGGTAAACTACATAGCGTATTCAATTTATTTTAGATGAATACGTATATATGAAACTTAAACCTTTAATGTTACTACTTGCCGCTTCTACAACTGTAGCAGGCGTTCTTTACCTTAACCGAGGCCCAAAAACAGAATACCATTTTGCCAGAATAGCTGGTGTGCACCCTTCTACGCCCGGAAATTACAAAGATATGGCTTTTGTTTACCTGCTAGACAGCCTGGGGAATAAAAAAGATAGCATGAACGTAGAGATAACGCCTCAAGTGTGCAAAGAATATCGTATACAGTATGATGAGTATGGAAAACAACGTTTGCCAAACAGATTGGTAGTTGCTGAGTTTGAGAAAGGGGAAATAAAAGCAGAAGGTACTGACAGCACATATACTGGTTTAATAAAAATGACCAGAGCAGCCCCTGTTGCTAACAAAGAAGACCTTCCTTTATGGGGAGAGCGCATAAGAAAAGCAAAGCTAGAAAAAAGACCGGAATATCTTTTTGGTAAAGCGGCTGAAAGATAAACAGCTAATTAGCCTGCGCATTGGGGTTTAATAATGAGAAGATTAAAAAATATAGCTATTTCAGGTCTGCTGCTTGCCAGCACCGGGTTTTTAGCGCCAATAAAAGTAAGATATCTTTTGCCGCCTTTGTTTGCCCCTAAAGGTAATAGAAGAGGACAAGAGGATAACGAAACCGACCTTCACCATCCAGGCCCGGAATCTATTGAAGATGAAATGAGCACCGAGCTGGGCAGAAATATGGCGCATGCCGCACAGGAACAAAGAGAAGCTGCCCACAAGTTTGAAGAAAAAATAGGCGTTCAAAACCACGCCGCGGCGGAAAGGCACTATAGCAGAGAGGTAAGAACGCAGCTAACTTTGCATTCGGTTACTCATAGAACTATTGGCACAAGACCTACCCGTAATGATGGGCGAAAAATCTAACCCACCACCTTAAGTATTTGAATTAACTACCTAGATACCAAACAATAAACGTGTTGGGTTTTCGATGAAGTTCTTCACGCGGATAAGGAATGTAACCGCTTCTTTGCCATCTATCATACGGTGATCGTACGAAAGCGCGATATACATCATATCACGCGCTTCAATTTTACCATCAGCCATTACCATTGGGCGCTTAACTATGTTATGCAGGCCAAGTATTGCTGATTGAGGTGGGTTTATTATTGGCGTTGAAAGCATTGAACCGTATATACCGCCGTTTGTGATAGAGAACGTACCGCCGGTAAGGTTGGCCATAGTAAGCTTGCCTTCACGCGCGCTTTTAGCAAGGCGGGCTATCTCGTTTTCAATTTCACCAAAAGTTAATGCATCACAGTTACGAACAACAGGTACTACAAGCCCCTGCTCTGTACCTACCGCTATACCTATATCGTAATAGTTTTTGTAAATAATTTCGTCACCCGCTATTTCAGCGTTCACCGCCGGAAGCTCTTTCAATGCCTGTACGCAAGCTTTTGTGAATAGCGACATAAAGCCAAGCTTAGTGCCGTGAACCTTAACGAAGCTATCTTGCAGTTCCGCGCGAAGCTTCATGATGTTTGTCATATCAACTTCATTGAACGTAGTAAGAATAGCTGCCGTGTTCTGCGATTCCTTCAAGCGACGCGCGATAGTTTGACGAAGTTTGGTCATCTTCACACGCTCTTCACGAGGGCCGTTATTTGCCGCTACAGGTGCCGAAGCAGGTTTGCTTGCTGCTTCAAGTACATCGCCTTTCGTAATGCGACCATCTTTGCCAGTGCCGGAAATTCAGGCGCTATGTTAGTTGGCAGCATGTTCAGTG
>CAZLZP010000107.1:0-3580 GCA_964564045.1 uncultured Rickettsiales bacterium | reverse complement strand
GAAACCCTGCCAACACAGGTAAGAGTAAAGGCTGGTTTAACGCTAGCCTTTTAGCAACTTTCCCCTTGCCTTTACTACCCTTTCGGGCTATAAACCCGCCACAATTCAAAACAAGGATGTAACATGGTAAAATCAGCGAATTTGGGCTTTCCTAGAATAGGCGCTCAGCGTGAACTTAAAAAAGCGGTAGAATCTTTCTGGAAAGGTGCGCTTTCTGAAGAACAACTTCAAACCGAAGCGGCTAAAATCCGTAAAACCAACTGGCAAACTCAGCGTGATGCCGGTATCGATATCATCCCTTCTAACGATTTCTCATTCTACGACCAAATGCTAGATCACTCTGCATTATTTGGTGTGGTTCCGGAACGTTACAATTTCAAAGGCGGCAATGTTGATCTTACAACTTATTTCGCAATGGCTCGTGGCCGTCAAACCGGCGGGCAAGACGTTGTAGCGATGGAAATGACCAAATGGTTCGATACTAACTATCACTATATCGTGCCTGAACTTTCTTCAAAAACTACATTCAAACTTTCATCTACTAAAATATTTGATGAATATTCTGAGGCTAAATCTTTAGGTATTGAAACACGTCCGGTTATCATTGGTCCGGTTACTTACCTTACCCTTGCTAAAGGCCGTGAAGATGGCTTCACCAGAATTTCTCTGGCTGATAAACTTCTACCGGTTTATGTTGAAATTCTTCAGAAGCTTGAAAAACTTGGTGCAAAATCAGTTCAGATAGATGAACCATGCCTTGCGCTTGATCTTTCGGCGGAACAGAAAGCGGCTTACAAAAAAGCATTTGAAACTCTTTCTAAAGCATCTTCGCTTGAAATTACAGTTGCTACATATTTCGATGGTCTGCGTGATAATGCAGAACTTGCTGCTAACCTTCCGGTTAAAGCATTGCATATCGACTTAGTTCGTGCGCCTGCTCAGCTTGATGAAGTTCTGAAAGTTCTTCCTGCCGATAAAACACTTTCAATTGGTGTTATTGATGGCCGTAATATCTGGAAAAACAACTTTGCTAAATCTGCAGCGCAAATAGATAAAGCCGTTGCAAAACTTGGTGCAGATCGCGTTGTTATTGCTCCTAGCTGCTCTTTAATTCACTCTCCGGTTAACCTGGAAAATGAAACGAAGCTTGATGGCGAAATTAAAAGCTGGATGGCTTTTGCTAAGCAAAAACTTTCGGAAGTTGCAACACTTACTAAATATGCTGCTTCTGGCAAAGCTGCTGTTGCGGCTGAATTTGCTGATAACGAAAAAGCTCAGAATGCCCGTTCTATTTCTACCCGCATTCACAATAAAGCGGTGAAAGAACGTTCAGCAAGCTTCAAAGAAGCTGACATGAAACGTAATTCAGTGTTCAGCAAACGTATCGGTGAACAGGATAAACTATTCAATCTTCCTCCTCTACCTACTACTACTATCGGCTCATTCCCTCAAACGGAAGATGTTCGTCAGGCTCGCGCTAAATTCAAAAAAGGTGAACTTACAGCGGCCGATTACGATAAATTCCTTGAAGCTAAAACAGCGGAAGTTGTTAAAATTCAGGAAGAGATCGGCATTGATGCGCTGGTACACGGTGAATTCGAACGTAACGACATGGTGGAATATTTCGGCGAACAGCTGCAAGGTTTCTGCTTCACTGAAAACGGCTGGGTACAATCATACGGCTCACGTTGTGTGAAACCTCCGGTTATCTTCGGTGATGTATCACGCCCACAACCAATGACAGTTCGCTGGAGCACATTCGCTCAATCGCTTACAAAACGCCCAATGAAAGGTATGTTAACTGGTCCGGTTACTATCCTTCAATGGTCTTTCGTGCGTGATGATCAGCCTCGTTCTGAAACCTGCAAGCAAATTGGTTTGGCAATTCGTGATGAAGTTAAAGATCTTGAAAAAGCCGGCATTAAAATGATTCAGATCGATGAACCTGCGGTTCGTGAAGGTCTGCCTCTTCGTAATGCTGATAAAAAAGCTTACCTGAAATGGGCGGTTGATGCATTCCGTATATCTTCAAGCGGTATTGAAGATAACACGCAAATTCACACTCACATGTGCTACGCGGAATTCAACGATATCATCGATTCTATCGGCGCAATGGATGCCGATGTTATATCGGTTGAAACTTCTCGTTCTGCGATGGAGCTTCTGGAAGCGTTCGTTGATTACAAATACCCTAACCAAATTGGGCCTGGCGTATACGATATCCACTCGCCTCGCGTTCCTAAAGCCTCTGAAATGGAATACCTGCTTGATAAGGCACTTAAAGTTCTTGATGCCAAACAAGTTTGGGTTAACCCAGATTGTGGTTTAAAAACTCGTGGTTGGGTTGAAACCAAAGCGGCACTTATCGAAATGGTGAAAGCGGCTGAAAACGCTAGAACTAAAATCGGCGCTCAAAAAAAAGTAGCTAACGGTTAGTAATAACCCACTGTTCTTAAAGAAAAAGCCGGGTTCGCCCGGCTTTTTTATTTGCGTTAACGTTTTTTTAACCTTTTTGTGATATAATCCTGATGTAGAAGATTATTTCGGACAGGGGGATTGGGTTATATATTAAAAAAAGACGCCTACAAAGTTCTGGGCGTTGATAGAAAAACAAGCGCAGTAGATATTAAAAAAGCCTATCGCAAGATAGCGCTAGCAAATCACCCTGATAAAAATCCTGGCAATAAAGAAGCCGAAGAAACATTCAAAGAAGCAGCAGAAGCTTACGATATATTATCCCAACCTCACAAAAGAGATATCTACGATCAGTACGGCATAGATGGCCTTAACCGTGTTAGCAGCTATGCCGATGAAGATGATATGGCCTATCGTGAAGGCGACCATGGGTATCAAAAAGAAACCGATTCGGACTTTGTAGATTTTGATCCTGAAGAAGAGCCATTTGATGTAAGATACGAAAAAGTTGCTGATGTTGAGTTAAAGTTTTGGAAAAAATCTGAATACGAGATATTTCAGCTTTATCTTAGGAAAGATGGCTTCGAAGAGATCTTTGCCCGCGCGGCAGAGCGCGTTCCTGATCTATGGTCTCATGAACAGCATAAATTTGATGGCAGTGATGGCCGGCTTGGATCGTTTGCCCTATCAGCAGCACAGAATTTCATAAATGTTAATCCAGACATCACTGGTGATAAACTGGTTAAACTCTATGAACACGCTATTAAAAATCAGGATGCCCTTCATGATCTCGCTATGGCCTACGCGAAAGAACGCGGAGAAGAAACTCCCAAATGGTTTGTATATGAAAAATTTAGAAATGTGATGCGCCCCTGTCAATCAGATGAGCACCGACAAATATTAGAAGCTGATATAAACAACAGGCGTGAAGCCTTTAAAGAAATAAGTCAGATATTAAAAGAAAACCCCCTATATTGTTCACGCAGCTTTGGTATTGCCTATGAAGTACGCATGCTCATGGGCATAGCTACTAGAGACTCTCGTCACTTGTTCAGCGCGGAAGATAAAGAAAGGTTAATAGAGGAGCATCGTGCTAAAGCTACTTTCCGTACTGAAAAAGATATACTGGAAAAAAATCCGCTCGACCTAGATTTATTTCATCCAT
>CAZLZP010000106.1:0-3800 GCA_964564045.1 uncultured Rickettsiales bacterium | reverse complement strand
GCAACCAAACCTTCAGATCTTCCAGCAATATCAAGCTGAAAATGACCTGCACTGTAACTGCGCTCATCAGCTGCCATTGCTGGGTAGATAGAAGCAAGTAATATAGAGGCTACAAAAAGAATTCTCATGTTATACCTATATTTGGTTTATAATATAAGGTTAACTCAAACGCTAGCTTTGTCAATTTTTTATCTTTCTTAGGCGTTACAAAAGGGTGAGCTTCAGAATAAGCGAGTCCCTTCCCCTCCAACATTTATAAAAATAAAGCCGGCTGCGGCCGGTGTCTTTTTTATTAGCGCTGACCCCTTCCCCAATGCCTGCTTTCACTACCTGCGCGAGTTGCAGCAGATTTATGCTTAACTCCACGAACTTCTTCTCCTAACGGCTGAAGATCAGGGTGAGCAACTATCCTTGCTGTAGCTTCTTTCATACTAATCTCTTCACGCGCCAACTTATCTATTATCGGGTTCAGAGCGTTATCTCGTTTTTCAACCACCGAATAAGCAATACCTGGACAAAATGCCATCATTGTATAGTGCTCAAGACATCTGCCCTTTAAAGGCCCCTCTTGCTCAGACAACCTTTCCAAATCGAAGGCGATGGTTTTTCTGCGCTGCGCTAATTCATCTGCAGTTGATTTCATTCCTTCAAAATTTGCGATACTCTGACGAGCCAATGCATCGGTATTTACTTTACGTTCCACCTGCAACTCTTTAAAAACTTTTTCCCAGTTAACAAGATTCCCTATTCTGTTGCGCTTAAGCGCTGATGCAAGTGCAGTGCAATCTTCAAAACCGCCGTTCATTCCCTGACCATGGAAAGGTACTACGCCATGCGCCGCATCACCTATCAACAGAAGTTGACCACCCAAATGCCATTGCTTGCAATCTACCGTATGCATCTGACCAACAGGATTTGCTTTAAAATCACGCTCAAGATCCGGTATGTGTTCCAAAGCATGAGGAAAATGATCTGCGAAGAATCCTTTTATCTTTCCACTTTCTGCAAGCTTACCTAAAGTAACAGCACCATCATGAGGTAGGAATAGTGTGCAGGTAAAGCTGCCATCCTGATTGGGTAACGCAATTTGCATATAAGGGCCTGATGGCCATATGTGAAGTCTATCTTTATCTAGCCTGAAGCCACCTGTTTCCGTAGGTGGTATTCTTAACTCTTTATACTCATATTCAAATAAACTTCGTGTATAATTGCCTGGCACCTTCTCATCTATAGCTTTATGTAAAGCTGCGCTCATACTATTGCCCTCGGCGCTTATTACCACTGGCGCGGCAACAGTTTTTACCTCACCCTTATGTTCAAAACTTAAAATTTTATCTCCAGCATCATAACCAACACATTTGTGATCAAACATTATTTTTACACCCGCTTTTTCAGCTTCAGTTAGAAGCATTTTATTTAATCCAGCGCGTGAAATAGAATTATTGGTTTCGCCTTCCCTTTGGCTATAGGCTGAACATATTGGCTCTTCCTGGCCTTTTATATGCACCATTCTTCCAACCATAGGAACCATGGCTTCCGTTACGGGCTGCGCAAACCCGATATTTTCAAGCGCCTGTAAACCACGGGTAATTATGGCAAGATTAATTGAACGACCGCCTTTTGCGCCAACGGCACGCATATCAGAGCCCTGCTCGTACATTGTAACTTTAACGCCCTGCTTTGCAAAATTTATTGCCGCAAGCGAACCAACCAAGCCGCCACCGACTATTACTACACTATTATTATCTTTCATGGATACTCCCCCAATAATAATTTGAAGCTTAATTATATTAAAAATTATTAACTTTACAAGTGCTTATAAGCTTATAAATATACATAAAACCTAGTATAACCTTGAAAAATGACTCCTTCAAAGAAAATCCTGATAGCCGAGTTCCTGATAATTTGCGTTGGGGTTCCGGCCTGCATGATATACTTCCGGCTAGCACCCATTGTTCTGCTGGCATTGTGGGTAGCCACGCTGGTATGCGTAGTATCGTACCATTACACCCCGGGCATAAAAGGTGTTGCCATATGGCGCTTCAACGAAGTGAACTGGAAAAACCTAAAACCAATATTATTAAGATTCGCTGTTTGCAGCCTATTGCTTTCAGCACTTGTTCTAATATTTCTGCCCGAAAAGGCCTTCAGCCTTTTTAATGAACGTCCGGAAATATGGTGGAAAGTAATGATATTATACCCCATATTCTCTGCCATTCCGCAGGAGTTCATTTTCTGCACCTGGTTCTTCACCCGCTTCAAGTATCTGTTCACCAATGAAAGAACGCTGCTTGCCGCCGCCGCTATAATTTTCGGCTGCACGCATATTTTATATATTAACTGGGTGGCGCCTATTCTAAGCCTGTTTGCCGGATATTTTTTCGCCCAAACATATTTAAAAACAAGATCTTTGGCGCTGGTTTCCCTAGAGCACGCTTTATACGGCAACATGATATTCACAATTGGCCTTGGAATGTACTTTTTCGGCGGCAGATTGGCCGGAAATTAAAAAAATACTTCTATTCAATAGGTTGATTTAAAATAAAAACATCTCCGATGTATTTATGTAAATTGCATTTTTGCCTGATTTAAGCTAGAATAACCAAAAACTTATTATGTCAGACCAAAAGAAATATGTTGTTGTTCTTACCCACTCCGATGGCTGGGGAGCATTGAGTGCAAACAAAGTAGTAAAGCATCTGCACAAAAACCATCCTGATATTAATGTCCACCTTGTTGTATCACAGGCTACAAAAAATAAAGAAGGTGGAATCCTTACAAAGTTAGAGGATCTTATCGCTTCTCGCGAACTAAAGGAAACTAATCTTTTGGACTATTTCAGAGTTGTAGATGAATTGTACGAAACATCCTCTAGTAAAAAAGACCCTAGATATCTTACCTTTAAACAACTTGTTAAAAAATACTGCGCTGATGAAGAAGTGAATTATACCTCCAGAGGAGGATTAAAAGGTGGCGAAGAAGTAGCTGCTATCATCGACAAGCTTGAAAAGAGATACGGTAAAGGTCCGGAGGTTTTGCTTTCTGTTGATACAATGGCCATTCTGCCAAAAGATCTGCTGGAACGCTACCAATGCTTTAGTACGCACCCAGGCCCTCTAGATACTATAAAAATAGAAGGTATGCAGGGAACACTCAGATCTCTGGCAAACCAAGTGCTCTATGATCATAATGGCCAACCTCTCCCCTCTGATCATATATTTGGAATGGGCCTGGCCTATGTAAAAGGCACCTTATTCATGCAACATCCAGAGCTAGACAAAGGACCTGCTATAAGAACTGCTCAAACACCAGTTTGCCCGGGCATGTGCGCATATCAGGTTCGTGATGAAGTTTACCACGCGCTCACAGATAAAATGATAGAGTTATTGCCAGAGTTTCTTGACAGTAAAAAACGAGCCTTACTTGTTGAGAAAGCGACAAGAGAAAAAGAAGCCCTTGATAACCTACCTCACGTAAGAATACCGGAGCTAGAGCCAGAGAAATTTGCTACCTGGCAGGGTAAAGCCATAGGATTTGAAGATCAAAGAGAGCCCTGGGGAGTACATGTTATTCAAAATACCTTAGTTAACCCAGCATATTTTAAAGCTCAAATGGAAAGATATTTCCCAGGAAGCAAAAAGGATTTTAAAGCGACGTTTAATAAGATATATGGCACTACGCTTGAAAGACTTACCGCACAAAAAGATACTAGGTTAGAAGACCCTTGGGCAAGACTTTTTTCAGGAGATCCTGATATTGTTATAAAAAGATATGACCCAAAGACAGGCGAACTAACCGAA
>CAZLZP010000105.1:0-3836 GCA_964564045.1 uncultured Rickettsiales bacterium | reverse complement strand
AATTACAACTACACCGTAAATTCAACTATACGTAAAGGCGAAGTTCAGAACATTAATTATAAATTCCAAGGCTTCTTTTACGTACCCAACGCTGGCATTTCATACAGAACACCAGAAACTACTGGCACCCACCAAAAACTATCACCCCTTGCATCAACAGAACTTGCCGCCGCCCAAGGCCAAATTATCGCTTGACTTGCGCCCTTAAACCTATATAAAAACCGCTCAAATTAACTAGATTCTAGGTTCTAGACTCTAATAACTAGGAAATACAAATGACCCAACCTTTAATGCCAAAAGCAACAGCAATATGGCTGATTGAAAATACCCAGATCACGTTCGAGCAAGTAGCAGCATTCTGCGGCCTTCACCCTTTGGAAGTGCAAGGCATCGCTGATGGTGATGTAGCACAGGGCGTTATCGGGCTTGACCCGGTTCTTAAGGGCTTCACCACGCGCGAATCTATCGCCGCTGCGGAAAAAGACCCTAAAAAAAGAATAGCATTCCTTGATGACTACACTGATTACATGAGGGTTGAGAACAAGCGTAAAAAAGCTAAATATACTCCGGTTGCGCGCAGACAAGATAAGCCCGATGCAATAGCTTGGCTAGTTAAACACTACCCAGCGATGACAGATGGCGCTATTTCTAAGCTTGTTGGCACAACTAAAAAAACTATACAAGATATCCGCGCTAAGTCTCACTGGAACATGAACAACCTTCGCCCTCGCGATCCGGTTCTTCTTGGCCTTTGCACACAAATAGCTTTGGAAGCTGTTATTGCAGGCCTTCCGCAAAAGCCCGCATCTGAAGATAAAAAAGCTGGTTAATTCGGCTTATATTCGTTGATTTATAGCTCTTTTCAGGTATACTCTGGTTGTAATTAACGAGGGGTTTTCGTGGTTAAAATAATAGAACCAAAAGATTTCGCCGCAGATGTTGGCGGGCACAAAGTTACACTAAAACATTCTTTCCTAGAGCAGGAATCGGGTGATGCAGTAATGCTGGCTCAGTATTCCGATACAGCTCCTTTATACGGAGCCATGGCAGCTATATGCCGCGCTACAAAATCTCTGGAACCATGGAAAGCTTTTAAGGCAGCGCTTGAACAAAAGAAATCCTTCAGATACGGAACTTCTGTAATTACAGAAACTGGTTTGGAAGACCCGAAGTTCTTAATTAACGTCATAGTTACCGGCGCTGGTGGCAGAGACACGGAACTTAGTAACATATCAAAAGCTGTTTCACATGGCTTGAATGAAGCAGGTAAACACGGTATTAAAACCATAAAAATTCCGCCGATAGGATGCGGTGTTCATAATCACTGCACTCCTGAGGAATCCGCAAGGGCGGTGCTCAATGGAATATACACTAGTCCACTTTTTGCAAACCAACAAACAGCAAAAGATCATTTTGATATAACCCTCTGCCTGAAAGACCCCGATGTATTTATAGCCTTTAAAAAAGTTCTTAGTGAAAAAACATATTTACTTTTTACTCACTCAGATCGTGCAACAGGCACTAGAGCTGATGGTTTAATAGTAAGCAAAATGGGCAGAGATGAAGAACTAAACAGAAAAATTTTCGGCTGGGACCCAAATAACGATAAAGAACCTGCAACACCAGCAACAACAATAACAACAAAAGGCCCAAGAACGCATACAAACATGGGTGATGGCAGTCCCGACAAAGGCGAATCTGCAAGAGGCAGGCAAACAGGCGCGCCTACTAGAACCGGCGGCAGCCGCGGCGATGCTTTTAGAGGCTAAGCTCGTTAAGCTATATAATGGGCCAAATCTCTGGGCGGAATACTTGATACAAAACATTTGTTAGGTATGTCTTTTTTTGTATAAGCAGGCTCCCAAACTTTAGAATCCCATATAATTTTAACCTTTGGTCCGCCTGAAGAATTTTCTAATGTAGAAGGCGTCTGCTCAAGAAACCTGATAGCGTCACTAACATTCTTTTTTCCTTCTGTTGGGTCGTATGAAAGTGGAAGCATCGCACCTGTAAAAGCAACAACCACACCAGAACCTTGCAGGTATTGTTTTAATAATTGTGCATTCTTGGCCATATCATCTGTGCCATGAACTATCAGAAATTTTCTTGTTCCATTTTCTTTTAGGTCTTTTTTAATGGAAACGGCCATTTCAGCCATATCAGCTTCAGAAAAATCTTTACTATCCCCATAAATCTTCCACTTAACAAAATTAACCTCTGGATACTGGCGCATTCCATTGGTCTGCGCCCTTTCCTCTCTTAACTCCTCAATAACACCAGGTAATAAGTTAATATCGTTTGGAACTATTGTTGCTGGCGTAGAATTAGGCCCATTAGGTTTTGCGCCCATAGTTCCACAAGTATCATAAAGCGTTAGTTTTATAGGTTGTTTTATTGTGTCGTTCATAAACCCCCGTAAAAATTATAACTATTTCTTACCAAAAATGCTGCCGAATGGCAAGCTGTAAGTTAGCATAACTGTTTCTGTGCCTGGATTTCTATCATAAATGCCCCCGTTAGAAATATGGTCAAGCGAAAGTCCTATACGGCTTTTGTTCTCCAGCTCGTAGGCAAATTCTACACCGCTTTTAAATTGCACGGTGCCGCCAAGATCAAAGCTGCTGCCTTCTTCATACGCACCCACGGCAACATGAGGAATAATGAACATTCTTTCACCCACTTCGAAATCGAACGCCATACCTGCATATCCGTACAAAGCACCATCAGAATTAACCAGGCCGCCTACAACCGGCCTTAGAACATTCCAAAGAACAGGCTTTGCCTTATATTCCACTGAAAAAGCTGCAGAAGGATTATTGTTATCGAAGGCATCAAAATAGCCGGCGCCAACGGTTAAATAATCGGTGTTACAGTTACAATTTTCAACCTCACCAGCCATAGTCGGGGCAGATATTAAAGCCGTTGTTGCAAGTACAAGTAGTTTTTTCATACACCTTCCTTTTTTATTGTTAATAATTACCTATCCAGCTTATTTTCTGCAATCCATAAAATTATAAAAAACTGTAACCTACTTACTTTTCATCAATATTCAGCATTTTTACATCACTTTTTGCTTATCATTCTGTATTTTAATGCTATACTTCTACAAAAAAATGGGGGGTTTAAGTGTCTGGAGAATTAACAGAAAAAGATAAAAATGAAGTAAGGGATCTGCTAAAGCAACATCCAGGCTTAAGCCTTATTCCCGAAAAAAAACCGGAAGAAACAGATTACTTTGAAGAAAAGCCAAAACGCTACATTCCCGAGATATCCCTAAACTATTCAAAGCCTTTGAATGCTGATGCTGGTGCAGGTTTTTCTTATACCCTTACAGGCTATGGCGCTTTAAATAAAAACCTAACATCGTTCCTGCGGGTTTCCGAGCAGCTAGATACTAATGTTTCTGGCCTAAGCCCTGCAAACGCACAATTTAATCTGAATGTTTCCTATGCAAAACCACTTTTAGATAAACAGGCATTAACTTTGTTTACTGGCACTGGCCTATCTGTTTTTACTGATAATTATGGAGTAGGCCTGCACACAGTTGGAGTTGGCGGATTCACCCCCAACTTAACTTATGGTTTTTTGGTTAATCTTAATAAAGATGGTAAAATAAACCAGCTAGAGGTTAGCCGCACCGATCCAATCATAAAAAGCACATCTGGCACTTTTACTACCAGAGTTCCGGGAGAATACTACGATGTTACCTATAACTTCCCCACTTTAACTAACATTGCGGTAAGAACTGAATTGTTCGATAAACTTACATCTCAGATGAATGTAAAAAATAAATTCTCAGTTCTGGCAGAACTTGGCGCGCAAATACAAACTGGCAC
>CAZLZP010000104.1:0-3882 GCA_964564045.1 uncultured Rickettsiales bacterium | reverse complement strand
AACCATGCACCTTGGGGCGTTGGCGATTTCCTGTTCACAACTACGCGCTTCGGCGAGCTTCTGGCAATATCGGCGCATGAAGGTAAAATGATATGGAAAAATAATATGGCCGAGCAGGCAGATATAGAAGATGATGGCCTGCAATTCACGGGGTTGATAGTAGCTGCGGGCAATATATATGCCGCAGATAATAACGGCACATTATATTCGTATTCTCCTAAAACCGGTGCCACGGTCGATAAAATATCTATCCCTTCAAATGTATATATAGCTCCTGTGGTTGCATCTGGTGGCATGTACTTCTTAACGCGTGATTCCAATCTGGTAGAGTTGAAATAAATGTTACTCGCCGCCGACATAGGCAATACAAATATAGTTTTCGGTTTATTCGATAAAGGTGGAAAACTGGTAAAAACCCTGCGTTTGCAAACTAAGCGCAATGCTTCGGTTAAATACTACGAAACTTTTTTTAAAAAGAATAAGCTCGATAAAATAAAATTCACTTCTGTTATTGTTTCATCAGTTGTACCGCAAACGAAAAAGAATTTTGCAGAATTCTGTGTAAAGAAATTAAAGCTTAAACCTTTTGAAGTGGCAGATAACCTACAAAAACTTGGTATCAAAATAAAAATAAAGAATCCGGAAGAGGTGGGCGCAGATAGGGTTGTTAATGCCATTGCGTTCTTCAAAAAATATAAAAGGGCAGGGGTGATAATAGATTTTGGCACCGCAACAACTTTCGATGTGGTGGATAGCACAGGTAATTACTTGGGTGGCATGATATCGCCGGGGGTTAACCTTGCGGTTGCAGCTCTCTCTGCTGCTGCTGCCAAACTGCCAAAAGTTAATATATCAAGGCCTAAAAAACCTATAGGTAAAACAACTGTAGATGCGATGCAAGCGGGTATATATTTTGGCTATTTGGGGCTAATTGAACATTCAGTTAAAGAAATAGCTTCCGAACTTGGTAAAAAACCTTATACAATTGCTACAGGCGGGCTTGCCAGATTTTTTGCAGATTCAAAAGCCATAGATGCAGTTGAAGAGAATTTAACCCTTAACGGGTTGTTTATTATTAACCAAAGAAGAGCTAATAAAAAAATATGAAACCAAAACATGATGAGTTGGTGTTCCTGCCACTTGGCGGATCGAACGAAATTGGAATGAACGTAAATCTTTACCACTATAAAGGTAAATGGATAATAATAGACTTGGGAGCAGGTTTCGCGGGTGATGAGTTCCCTGGTGTAGATATGTTAGCGCCAGATCTTTCCTTCGTTTACGAGAATAAAAAAGATTTCCTTGGTATAGTGCTTACCCACGCGCATGAAGATCACGTTGGTTCCGTGGGCTATCTGTTCGATCAGCTTCAGCTTCCTATATACGCAACGCCGTTCACGGCTCAGGTTGCCATGAATAAGCTTGAACAGTTAAAAATGAAAGACCGTGCAAAAATTAATATCATTCAGCCGGGCGCGCGCTTTAAAATAGGCGATTTCGATCTGGAATATGTTCAGATAACTCACTCTATCCCTGAAATGAACGGGGTTATAATCCGTACTCCTGCTGGAAATGTTTTCCACACGGGTGACTGGAAGTTCGATCCTAATCCGGTAGTTCAGCCAACTACTGATTTCAAGAAGCTTGAAGAAATAGGTAGGGAAGGCATAACCGCAATGGTGTGTGATTCCACTAACGTATTCAACGACAGATACTCCGGCTCGGAAGGCGATCTTCTGCCGCATTTAACCAAACTTGTCGGCGAACAGCGTGGTACGGTTTACGTTACAACATTTGCCTCTAACGTTGCGCGCGTAGATACAATATGCCGCGCTGCTGCAGCTAATAAGCGTAAGGTTGCACTTACAGGCCTTTCTCTGCATAAATATACCGATTTTGCACGTGCAACGGGTTACCTGAAAGATATCGAGCCGTTTATTTCCGATAAGCAGGTTAGCCAAATGCCACGTGACAGGGTGCTGGTAATATCTACCGGTTGTCAGGGTGAAGAACGTGCGGCGCTTACTAAAATAGCCAAGAACGAACACCAGTATCTAAAAATAACTCCTAAAGATACGGTAATATTCTCATCAAAAATTATTCCAGGTAACGAGAAAAAGATCTTTAAACTATTCAACACATTCGTTCGTTTGAAGTGTGAAGTTTTTACCGAGAAAGACCACGTAGTTCACGTTTCCGGCCACCCTTCCGCAGCGGAACTTACAAAAATGTATGAAATAGTTAAGCCAAAAGTGGCAATACCTGTTCACGGTGAGCCGGCTCACCTGCATGAACATTGCAAGCTTGCCAAGCGCATTGGTGTTCCAAAATCCATTGAACTTCAGAACGGCGAAATGATAAGAATTTCGGAAGACGATACTAAAAGCCTTGGTCACGTTAAATTCGGCTATCTTGGTGTTGATGGTTTCATGCTTCAGCCAAAAGATGGCGCGGTAATGAGCACTCGCCGTAAAATGCGCAGTGATGGCCTTGTTTGCGTTTCTATTGTTATCGATAAGAACTCGGTACTGGTATCTGATCCTGTGGTTCGCACACCTGGCTTGCTTGATGAACAGGAAAATCCTGCGTTCATAACCTTCCTAGAAGAAGAGGTGGGTGATATGCTAGAGCACCAGAAGAAGCAGCCTAACGATGTAATAATTAAAAAGGTGCGTAAGCAGATAAAAAGCTTGGTAGACCACGAATTAGGCAAATGGCCTGTTGTAGAGGTATTAATTAGCAGGGTTCACTAAACTAGTGCCCAACCTTCTCAGGCTCGAAGTATATCTCGGAAACGTATCTGCGGCCTTTTTCGCCACGTTTTAGTTGCACAACTATTTCAACTACCTGCAGAACGTAATTCTTTATCTCTTCACGGGTCATGCCCATGCCTGCCTGCATTACCATTAAGCAAAGTTGTTCTATAGCAAGTTTCGGGTTATCAGCGTGTAGGGTAGCAATAGAACCCGGGTGACCAGTGTTTACGGCGCGTATATAGCTGAATGCTTCAGCGCCGCGCAACTCGCCCACTATAATTCTGCTTGGCGCAAGCCTTAAGCAGGCTTCAATAAGATCCTGCGTTGTAACTTTTGCCAAACCTTGTCCACCTTTGGAAGCGATAAGGTACAGTTTATTTGGCTGTTCAAGTTTTATCTCACGAGCATCTTCAATGGTTATAAGTCTTTCGTCGTGCGAAATTTCTTTATACATGGCGCTGGCAAAGGTTGTTTTACCGGTTGATGTACCACCGCTGATGATGATATTCTTCTTTGCTTTTACCGCAAGCCTCAGGAAGTTCTTAATGTCTTTCTTTTCAAATAATTGCTTTAGTTCTGCGTCATACGGGTTCGATTTTTTTTCAAAGCTGGCATCAGCGAACGCGCCGATCTTTTCATAATCATCAAGCGAGAAATTCAACGTGCTTGGCTTCCTGATAGAGAAGGCGATGGTGCCCTGTTCAATAGCCGGTGGAAAAATTACCTGCACCCTGTACCCATTAGGAAGTGTTGCCGAAAGTATCGGTTTTTCAGAGGTTATAAGCTGGTTGGTAGATTGTGCAATAAGCCTGCCCATTGAAAGCAGGTGGTTAAGATCAAAGGTTTCAAGTCTTTTGTAGGTATGGTCTCCGCGTTTTTCAACCCAGCAACCGAAAGGCTCGTTGATACTTATTTCGTTGATATCATTCTCTTTCAGCAATTCATATATAGGTTCTAAATATGTGTCTAACGCTGCTACGCTCATAAATTTGTCTTAAAGATTAGTTTAAAAATTCAGGTCCGCCGCTTCTGGCAACGCCACCAAAAAATGCAGGAGGGAAAATAACATCTTTGTTAACAAAGATTTTTATTCTTGTGCCTTGGTCAACTGTAATTCTAGGCGTGG
>CAZLZP010000103.1:0-4194 GCA_964564045.1 uncultured Rickettsiales bacterium | reverse complement strand
TCCAGCGAAGGGCAAGTGCAAGTGAGCGTTTAGGGCGAACTTCAACCGGAACCTGATAAGTAGCACCACCAACACGGCGAGAGCGAACTTCAACGTAAGGTTTTACGTTCTCAATAGCATCCATGAATGCTTTGATAGGATCTTGTTTGGTTTGCTTGGCAAGAATATCGAGAGTGCCGTATATAATGTTTTCAGCAACAGATTTTTTGCCCGATTCCATTACATAGTTCATGAATTTTGCGATTGTAAGATTACCATAACGTGCATCTGGTATTATCTTTCTTTGTTCGGCGGCGTGACGACGTGACATTTTATTTTCCTTTTTCTTCAGCCCGGGAAATCCGAACTTACTTATTACAACCTATAATATTCCTAGGCCTTTTTTGAAAACTTTTTTCATTGCTGAACCCCAGTTCTCAAGAGGGTTAGTAAATTATTTAGGACGTTTAGCACCGTATAGTGAACGAGACTGTTTACGGTCTTTAACACCTTGGGTATCAAGCGTACCACGAATAATGTGGTAACGAACACCCGGAAGATCTTTTACACGACCACCACGAATCATAACCACAGAGTGCTCTTGCAGATTGTGGCCTTCACCAGGGATATAGGCTGTAACTTCAAAACCATTTGAAAGACGAACACGCGCAACTTTACGAAGTGCCGAGTTAGGTTTTTTAGGAGTAGTTGTATAAACACGAGTGCAAACACCACGTTTTTGTGGGCAAGCTTCCATTGCAGGAACTTTGTTCCTTCTGGTTTGTTTAGTTCTTGGTTTTCTAACCAATTGATTTATCGTAGGCATTTTAATTTTTCCTGTTTAATTCCTTATCGAAGAAGGCGGAGAATATACAAGTTTACCCCAGTGTCAAGGGGTTTTTGAAGCTTTTTTATCAAGGAAAAATCTCTTTAATAACAATATGGTCCACAGGGTTATAATGGCGCTGAAGGTTACATCGGAAAGCCAGTGCCCGCCCTGCCATACCCTTGCCAGCGAGGCAATGGTGCCGTAAGTAATGGTTATGGCAAGAACCTTCCTGCGGCGGCTTTCACGCACCATGTAGGCAAGCGCAACCAGCGCAAACGCCATAGATGCATGGCCAGATGGAAACGCTTTACCATCTTGCCCGGCGCCAGCATGGTAGAAATTTGTGAACTGGTATTGCCCGCCAAATTCAGTTACGTTAACCGGGCGCGCCCTTTCCCACACGGGTTTCATTACCCAATGAACCAGAATGCCGGGAGTAATAACTATAACCAGAAACAAATATATAAGCTGCCTGTTGCTGAATTTTATAAGAGCGCGGATTTTATCGCCAGTTTTCTGCGCGGCTACTGGAAGGAATTTCTTTACCCCAGAATAAATTGCCGCAAACAAACAGCAAATAGCAATAAGCCAGCATGTGGCCCTTACAGATATGTAGAATATTTTTGAAATTATGTGGTCGCGGTAGGGAAACCCCTGCCCTTCCACATAGAATAGTTTGCTGAAATTTATATCTAGCTGAGGGAATAAAGCGAATATTGCCAAGGCTAGTATTGTTGATAATGATAATACTTTCATGATAGATAATTTTGTTTATATTGCAGACCAAATAACAGGTATTTAGACTTATGGTAAAGCAAATTATTAATTTCGTTTTTATTTATGTAATGGTTTTCTGGATGGTAATATTCTGCATATTGCCAATAGGCATAAAGCGCGAAGAGAAGCCGCTACAGGGTAATGACCACGGGGCCCCTGCAAATTCCAACATCAAAAAGAAGCTGATATACACAGCTATTATATCTTTTATAATTGTTTCGGTTTATTTTTTCCTGAAGGAAAATGGCGTGATAGATATTAATGCGCTACTGGCCTAGGATCTTCTTTGCCTATTAAATTTTTGTTTTCTTTTGCAATATTATCCCTGATAGCATCTAGCGGAGATATAAGGTGAAGTGATATAGCAACTATTTTGCATAACATTCTTTGGTAATCGTACCTTATTATATAATAGTTATCGGCACCTTCAACCACCGACCTTAAGCCAGCAAATCTTTGTTCTGGGGTGCAGGTAGTTATTATTGGCACCTTATCGTTGAATGACTTGAATAATTTTATACCGCCAAATTTCTGCAGGCCTTCAATCTCACAATCGAGCAGAACAAGATCGTATTCAGAATGAACAACTTCATGGAAGGCAGAGTGAAGGTTATCGAACGTTACTAATTTCATGTCAGGATATTTTTCCCTGATAGAATCAGTTATGAATTTGGCATCTTTAAGCCTGCTTTGGATAACAAGAATTCTATGTCCTGATTTCTTTTTCAAATATCCCTCTTCAATCCCTATGTTATTATACACTGAAATTATTACAATAACAATAATAAATTCAACCTAAGGTAGTATTAATTTAGCTAAAATTTATACTAAATATTGTACCTGATTGTTTATCTTTCGCAAATTATCACCTGAATTGGCTGGTATGTTTTTGTTTTCTTTTGTGTAGAAATTAACAAGATACATCTGGTATAGCCTTCTACCAGAACATTGGTTCCTAGCTTTTCATCATAAGCAATTACCGGATATCCAATAAAGTTAGCAGCATCGGCTCTACTCTCTTCCAGTATCTTTGCGCTTACACGCGCATCTGTAAGTATCTCACCATCATAAGGCATATTGATATACTCGCCCAATGTTACAGGCTGGTCTTTCCATGCCATTTCAGGCATGACAACAAGCTTTTCAATATCTTCACCGGGGCAAGTTACCAGTTTGAAGTTCTTAGATGGCGCTATATACTTATCTATTATCTTTTTACGACGAACAGTAAGCCAGCTCACTAGCTTTTGTTTTAATTCAGTGGAGAGTTGGTCGGGGTCTTTCGATTGTATTACCCTGTTATGGTCTGTGAGGTTGAAGTCGCACCTGAAGTTCTCGCCCCACCTTAAGCTAAATGCCTCGCTGAAGGCCCATGATAGTAAAAGTTTATCTTTATTCAGTTCGCTCATGAAATAATTTATGCAGAAAACCCATTTCAGGGCAAGAAATTAACTTACTTAATATCTGACAAAAGAAATGAATGTGTTAAAAAAGTGTTAATTAATTATTAACTAACCTTATAAAATTGTTAACTAAGGTTAATTAATCGTTAATTTAATAAAATTTATTTAAAATTTTAGACAAATTTGTTGCAGCACATGTAATTAAAGGTTATATTGGACGACTTTTATTAATGAACGGGGGTTAATTAAACATTATGCCAATGAATATAAAAAACGAATCATGGTCGATCAGAAAAGTTGGAAAGTTCGTAGTGAACTATAGCCAGCGCTTTTCAACAAGCGTTGTGCTTTGCGCAACTGTTTCTGCATTTTCAACAACTTTTATCGCATCTGCTTCATGGGCAGACCCTGTAGGTGGTGTTGTAACAACAGGTACAGCAACCATAACTTATGGTGCAGGTAACACAACTATTGATCAGGCTACTAATAATGCTGCTATCAACTGGACAAGCTTTGATGTAAATGCTGGTCAGAACGTAACCTTCAATACCCCTGGTTCAACCGCACTTACGGTGAACAGAATTCTTTCAAGCGGAGCTCTTTCGCTAGTAAATGGTAACGTAACTTCAAATGGTCGCCTTGTATTCATTAACCCGAACGGTTTCTTCTTCGGTAATAATGCAAATATCAACGCAGCTGGTATAGTTGCTACTACTGCTAATATCTCTGACGCTGAAATAAACTCTTCTTCTGACCATAACTATCACTTTGCTACTCCTGGTAATGGAGATGGCTCTATAACAGTTAGCAGCGGCGCTGAACTAACTGCGAATGGCAGTGGAAATAAAAGAGTTGTAGCTCTTGTAGCTCCTCACGTTGAAAACCATGGTACTATTACAGCCAGAAAAGGCGATATAATTCTTGCTTCTGCAAGAAGCTTTTATGTTGATCTTGATGGTGATGCACTAATTAATATTGAAGCTACAAATGGCCATGATACCGGTATACCTTTCGCCTTTGATGAAAACAGCCAGGTAAGTCAAAAACCATCTGGTGAAGATAATGCTGTTGAAAACACCGGCACGCTTGATACAAGTGGCCCTGGTAATTCCGGCGGCAGAGTTGTTCTTGCTGCTAATACAATTAACGGCCTTTATGATGATGCGATAAATCAAGATGGTACTGTAGAAGCTAAACGTATTGTAA
>CAZLZP010000102.1:0-4252 GCA_964564045.1 uncultured Rickettsiales bacterium | reverse complement strand
GTTCGATACTATTCACAAAAATCGCAGGCAGTTGTTTGAAGAATCTTCGTTGCTTACAAAATATAATCAAACCGTTAACGAGGAAAAAACTTCCTCGCAGGAAAGTTTGTTCGGCGGTGATGCTGCGGTTATTTCTCAGAAAATAAAACTGAAAGCGGTTGATGAATGGAGTAACAGTGAAAAAATACTGAAAGAGTTTGAAGGCATAGGCTTCTATTTGAACAACCACCCGGTGGAAGCTTATATGAAAATATTGCCGACAGATAGGTTCATACCAATTCAAGATCTTGAAGATAGAATTCCGCTTTCGGTGAAGGAAACCGTGCAGCGGGAAGGGGGCTGGGGCACACGAGATGTTTACACCAACACACTGCGTACATATATAGTAGGTGTGCCTAATCGTGTTATTCACCGCGTTACACAAGGTCGCCGCTTTTCGTACTTCTCGCTTTCTGATCCAACCGGCATGATAGAAGTTAACCTGTTCGAGGAAGATCTTATCAACAAATCGCGAGACCTGCTGGAGCAGAACCAGCCGCTTGTGGTGCTGGTTGAAGCCCGTAAAGATGAAGGCGGCATAAGGCTGCTGGCGCAGGAAATAACGCTTATTGATGATTATATAAAAACCCTGAAGGCTAAGGCCGAATTATTCATCGATGAAAATAAATTCAACGATAATAGCCTGGGTGAAATTAAAAAATTATTCGCTAACGATAATACTTCCGGTGAAGCGAACACAAAACTAAAAATTCCCGTAACTATCCACCTGCGTACCGCAAACAGCTTTAACGTTAAACTTGAACTGCCGGAAAGCTACTTCATAACCGATGAAGATATTACCGCCAAAAAATTCAACGACTTCGAGCTAAAAGTAGTGTTTGGTTAAAATTTATGGAACAGCAAGATTACATAAGCACTATACAGGACATGAGATCTTCTGATGAGCTCAAAAGAATGTTTTATACTGATCCAGAAACGATCTCATCTGTTGGTGATGCAGTAAGATATTACTTTAAATACCGTGTAGCTGTTAAGACTATGGAAGCATTTGGAGCTATTCCTTTAGCGCAGAGAAAAGAGCTTGTTGATAGTTTACCAGTTTATGAGCGGGCTTTAGAAGAGAGACATCCAGGTTCTTTAGCTGTTATTGAAGAGCAGAAGGTAATTAGAAAAGCGGCGTTTGAAAGATCTCAAGATTTATAGGTTAATACTCCACTTCCACCGGATCCAAACTTCTCCATAAATACCATGTAGCAACGGTTCTGTAAGGTTTCCATTTCTCACCCATTTTTTCAATTTTTTTCATCAGTTCTTTTTTCTCGGCTGCCAGTTTTTTCTTATTTTTTACTGAACTCTGAACTCTTGATTCTGAACTCTTAAAATAATGCCTCTTAATCGCGTTCACCAAACCCAAATCTCCCACCGGGAAAACATCTGGCGCGTGCATGTGGAATATCATGAACATGTCTACTGTCCACTTGCCAATGCCTTTTATCTCTATCAGTTTGCCGGCTACTTCTACATGGTTGTGGTCTATCAAATCAATTTTTCCTGCCATATCGTTCACGAAAAAATTCGCAACATTATACATGTAATTCACCTTCTGTTCCGAAAGCCCGCATGCGCGAAGCTGCGCAACCTTAAGCTTGGCCACAATTTTTGGCTCAACCTTGCCTTTAACCAGTTTTTCAAACTTGTTCCAAACGCTATCGGCGGCCTTAACAGATATCTGCTGCCCAATAATACTGCGTGCAAGTGTATGGAACGCGTTGCTTTTACGCATTGGGCCTTCGCCCTTGTAGGTTGCTATTATTTTGGCCATTACCTTATCGTTCCGTGCCAAATAATCACAGGCATCACTCCAATAATGCGGTTTTCCTGAAATAATTTTGTTCTTTTTGGCCATTTTCATATATATCTAATAACACTTACTGAAAAATTATGGAAACAGAAAACATTACAGAGCAGAAACCCGAGCAGGCGAAAATGCCTCCTGCCAAAAAAGATGAGCGCGCAGATTTTCTTGTCATTCTGAAAGAAAGCCTTAGAAAGGCCGTGTTCTACATTCTTATATTCAGCTCGGCGATAAATATTCTAATGCTTATGCTGCCTATCTATTCGCTGCAGGTGTTCGATAGGGTGCTTTCAAGTGGCTCTATACCAACGCTTACGGCGCTTAGTACTCTGGCGCTTTTCTGTTTTGCGTTATATTCTGTTTTCAATTCCGTGCGTGAATACATACTTATAAAAATATCAGCATGGCTTGATGGCAAACTAAACGAGCGTGTGTTTAAACTTTCGGTGAACCATTCATCTATCAGCGGCCAGAAAATGAACAGCCAGTTCATGATGGAAGCTGCAACCGTTAAAAACTTTGTTACCAGCCCGCAAATATTTGCCATATTCGATATTCCGTGGTCGTTTGTATTCATATTCGTTATATTCCTTATCAGTCCGGAAGTTGCGCTTTTAGTAACTATTGGCGCGCTGGTGCTTTTTGGCCTTACTTATTACAAAGAGTTTAAAACCAAGCCGCAAATAAAAGAAACTAACGATATTAACAGCCGCAACATGAAGCGTGGTGATGAATTCATTCGCAATGCCGAAGTTATCGAGGCAATGGGCATGTACAATAATACATTCAAACTCTGGAGTGACGAACATAACATGATCCAGGAGAGAATGCGCAATACGGCATATCTTTCCAGCCGCCTTAATTCCATTTCCAAATTCCTACGCATGACATTGCAGATAGCAATTATCGGCCTGGGTACTTATCTTGCGCTTAACAAACAGATGACATTCGGTGGCATAATCGCCTGCTCGATTCTTGCGGGTAAGGCGCTGCAACCGTTTGATGCTATCATGGGAATATGGTCTTCATTCGGCAACTTCCGTGATTCATACACTAAACTTCGCGGCTTCCTTGGTTCTGCGAACGAGCGTCCGGAATCTACGAATTTGGGCAAGCCACGTGGCGCTATCGAATGCGAAAAAATTATATTCCTGAAGCCAGGTTTAATGCCGCCTGTTCCTATCATCAAGAACCTTGATCTTAAGGTGGAAGCTGGTGATGTTATAGGTTTGATAGGCCCTTCTGGTTCGGGTAAATCTACTTTAATGAAACTGCTTGCTGGTATTTATAAGCCTGCAATGGGCGTTGTGCGTGTTGATGGCGGTGATGTATTCCACCGTAATCGTGATGATATAGGCAAGTTCATTGGTTACCTTCCGCAGTCTATCGATCTTCTGCGCGGTACAATAAAAGAGAATATCTGCCGTTTCGACCCAAACGTTAAAGATGAAGATGTTGTGAATGCTGCTAAAAATACCGGCGTGCATGAACTTATTCTTTCCATGCCAGAAGCGTACGATACGGTTATAGGCGAGGGTAATGTTGAACTTTCTGGCGGTCAGAAGCAGCGTATTGGCCTGGCTAGGGCATTCTACGGCGATCCTTCCATAATACTGCTTGATGAACCAAATGCTAACCTAGATGGCATGGGCGAGCAGCAGCTTTTAAAAGCAATTATAACCGCCAAGAACGAAGGCCGCACACTTATAATGATAAGCCACAAACCTTCTATTGTTAACATTACCAACAAAATTGTGGTGATACGTGACGGTGCGGTAATGGATTACGGCGCTAAAGATGAAGTTATGGCAAAATATGCAAGTGGTGGCCAGCAGGCTGCAAATCAGGCGAATATAAACCGCGCGGAAGAAAATAAAAAACGCAGTGCGGTGAAAATTGAAATGAAGGACCCTGAATGAAAAAGAACGAGCAATATAAAATTGTGAAAGATTTTCAGGCGGAAGTGGCTGGTGCTATTAAAAGCCCGTTGAAATTCGGGCTTATCCTTCTTGCCATATTCTTTGTTGGTTTTGGCAGCTGGGGTGTTATTGCCCGTATCGATAAAGCCGCTATCGCTGTTGGTGAAATATCTCCGGGTGGTAACAACCGTGTGGTTCAGCACTTGGAAGGCGGCGTTATTGAAGAGATACTTGTTAAAGAAGGTGCCAGGGTTGAAAAGGGTCAGGTGCTTATTAAGCTAAGTAAATCATCAGCCGGTGCTAATGTAGAAATTTATGAAACTGCATTCAATACTTCGGTGGCAGAATATTCCCGCTTGCTTGCCGAGCGTGATGAGAAAAGTGAAGTGGACTTCCCCAAAAAATGGTCGGAAGATCCTAAAAAATACAAAGAATATATTCAAACCCAAAACCAGATATTCAAAGAAAGGGTTACTTC
>CAZLZP010000101.1:0-4273 GCA_964564045.1 uncultured Rickettsiales bacterium | reverse complement strand
ATGCCTATTTCGCTGGTTGTAACAAATCCCAGTTCGGCTTTTAATTCTTCACGAAACTGATCAAGTCTTATTGAATCTTGGGTACCGCTTTTCACCAGATTGCCACCTTTATCCTTTTGTTCATCGCCAAGGCCAAATCTATCTATAGTTCTTGTATATTGCTTTAAGAAAGTTCCCGCTCTTTCTTTATTAAGTCGTGCATCTTCTTTAGCAACGCCGGCTTGCCTTCCAGCAAGTAAAGCTGCATGTCCGGTTGTAGCATTAGGGTTAAGTTCGCCATTCATAAAATATCCTTTTGAATTGCCTACATTATACCACAAAAAGGTTAATAAACCATTAACAGATATAAATAATATATAACTAATTGAAAAACAATCGAAATTATCGTTTTAATTTTAGGAAAATCAGAATCGTGGCTGAAATATAGATGGAAGAATAAGTACCTATAACCACACCGAAAATCATGGCCAGTGAAAAGCCAGAGATAACATCACCGCCGAACATTGCCAGCGCACCTGCAGATAAAAGAACCGTGCCGCCTGTCATGAATGTACGAGATAATGTTTCGTTAACGCTCAGGTTTATTATATCGCCGATTGCAAGTGCTTTATATTTTCTGAAGTTCTCACGTATCCTGTCGTAAATTACCACCGAGTCGTTGATAGAGTAACCAACAATGGTAAGCAGGGCGGCAATTGAAGTAAGATCGAACTGTAATTGCGTAACGGAATAGAAACCGATGGTTATCAGCGCATCGTGGAACAGGGCAACAATACCGCCAATGCCGTATTGCAATTCAAAACGGAACCACAAGTAGGCCAGCATTGCCAGTAAAGAAAGGCCAAGGGCTATAATAGAGCCTTCAATAAGCTCCTTTCCAACTACCGCGCCTACGTAATCAACTTTTCTGTACTCAATTTTTTCGCTGTATCCGGCACTAAGCTTAAGCTTAATATCTTCAACCAGTTTCTGCTGCGCATCTTCATTGGTAGATTGCAGGCGTATCATGAAATCACGAGGGTCGGCAAATGCCTGCAGGCTAACATCGCCAAATTCTCCGGTGTTCAGTATCTTTCTTAGTTTATCAAGCTGGGCGTTTGTTTCTGTTCGTGCTTCAATAACTATACCCCCGGTAAAATCGATGCCAAAATTCAAGCCTTTCGTGTAAAGCGAGTAGGCGGTAACTAGCACAAGAAGCCCTGTAACAGCAAAGCCTATCCATTTGTTGCCAATGTAATCGAAGTTGAATCTTGTTTTTGGTGCCGCTAGTTTTGTGCTCATATCTACTTATCTTTGTTTTTATATTCTTTGTAGTCTTCCTCAGGGGATCCAGGAATCCAGCCGGTGAATGGTTCTTTCGTAATAACGCCTTTGGTTTTGTATAGTGAATAAATTATAGAAATGGCAATAATAATTGCTGTCATTACAAGTGATGTAAGGGTTGGTATTGTAAATGATTCAGAAATTAGTCCGCCCTTCGCAGCGTGATTAACTATCATTTTCGTGCCGATAAGTACCAGTACCGCCGAAAGGCCGTATTTAAGGTATTTGAAGCGTTCAACAACATTAGCAAGTACAAAATACATTGAACGTAAGCCCATTACAGCGAATATGTTAGAAGTATACACAATAAAAGTATCGGTAGTTATTGCGAATATTGCCGGAATAGAATCAAATGCGAATACCACATCTACAAAGTTGATAACCATTAGTACTACGAATAAGGGCGTTACATAAAGCAGACTATCTTTCTTAGTGAAGAATCTATCGCCAACATAATCTTCAGTTACCCTAAAGTTCTTTTTACAGAATTTATAAACAATATTCCTGTCCATGTCGGGTTCAGAGCCTGAAGCCTTTAGCATTTTTATACCGGTCAGCAGCAGGAAGCCGCCGAACACATAAAGCACCCAATCAAAGTGGTGAATTAATGTTGTGCCAGCCGCAATGAAGATAAATCTTAATATGATAGCTACCAGAACGCCCCATATCAGCACTTTGTAATGGTATTGTTTCGGCACAGCGAAGTGAGTAAATATAAGAACGAATACAAATACGTTATCGATAGAGAGTACAAGCTCGATAAGATAACCGGTGAAGAACTCGGTACCTTTCTGTGCGCCCATAAAATGATATACGCCGCCGCCAAAGCACAGCGCCAGAAATACATAAAAGCTTATTGTTTTTAACGCATCTTTAAAACCGATTTCCTTACTCTTCTTGTGAAGAATACCAAGGTCGAAGGCCAATAACACAAGTATTATTCCTAAAAACCCACCCCACATCCAAAGTGCATGTTCGCCCATAAAAATATCCTTATAATTTTTGTGATATTATAAGCGGTAAAATTTGACAAATATCAAGCGATAAAGAACAAAAAAATAAAATAGTTCCAAAATTCAAAAATTTAGGGTATAATGGGGCTATCTTAAGGAGAGGTTTATGAAAAAGAATATCTTTCTATTCGCCCTTACTCTCTCTGTAAATACAGCCTCATTCGCACAAGATATAGGTGGTGTTGTATCGTCAGGTAACGCAATGATAGAAGCAGCCAGAGGAATTGATCGCCAGATTAATTCTCCGATAGAGACCATAGAACTTAACTCTGGCCAGAAGATAAATATTTACGTTGGGAACAAAGCCTATTTTGTTGATTCAGCAGGCAACCAGATACCTGTGCCAGATGGTGAATATCAGGCCAGAACTGGTACCATGCATACATTCCGTGATAGCGTTATGCTGAAATAGATGCCTTTTCCCTTGCGCTCGATATCAGTTATCAATTGATTATAGCCAGCTTATTGCTATAAGTGTTCAACTATAACACGGGATATTCATGACAGATAAATTCAAACTAGTTAGCAGCGCGGAAGGGCCAGATAAGGTATTTGCCGATAAGAATGATGCTATAAGCGATTTCAAGTTCGATGAAAAGGTAGTTAAGGTATTTGATGATATGGTTGGCCGTTCGGTGCCGTACTATGCCGAAATGCAAAGAATGACCGTTGAACTTACCGCCGATTTTGCAAAGCCGAACACCAACCTGTACGATATTGGCTGTTCAACTGGTACAACCCTTCATCTTTTTGACGAGCTGTTAGATAAAGATGTGAATTTTGTTGGTCTGGATAATTCGGCGGAAATGCTAAAAAAGGCCAAACAGAAGCTTGGCAGCACCAAAAGAAATATAAAATTCAAAACCACTGATCTTAACAAGGGCCTTAAAATAGAGAACGCAAGTATTGTTACACTTATACTTACCCTGCAATTCGTAAGGCCGCTGAACCGTGAGAAGATAGTTCAGGAAATATACAATGGTTTGAATAAAGATGGTGCACTTATAATGGTTGAAAAGGTAACCAGCGAAGATACCATGTTCAATCGCCTGTTTATCAAGCATTACTACGATTACAAGCGCAGAATGGGTTATTCGGAAACCGAGATATCGCAAAAGCGTGAGGCACTAGAGAACGTGCTTATACCGTATCGTATGGACGAGAATTTCGATCTTTTGAATAAGGTTGGCTTTAAAAGGGTTGAGGTATTCTTCAGGTGGTATAACTTCTGCGCTATCATTGCTGTTAAATAATTAAAAAACCCAAGGAAATAAAATGTATAAGAGTAAAACTATAATCTCTGTCGGCAATTTTTTATTCAAATACAGGAATTTTATTTTTCCTTTAACGCTTGTTCTAATGTTCCTTATCAAGCTTCCTTCCGGAACTTTTCTGGGATCGCACTCGCTTGAAGTAGTGAAGGACTGGGTTGCCGTGGCAATGGGTATACTCGGACTGTTAATAAGGGCGGTAGTAATAGGCTTTGCATATATAAAACGTGGTGGCCTGAATAAAAAAGTATATGCCGATGATCTGGTAACAACCGGTATATTTTCTATCTGCCGCAACCCTCTTTATGTGGGTAACGTTATTATCTATTTCGGCATTTTTCTTATGCACGGCGATCTATACGTTATACTATTCGGCACGCTGCTGTTCCTTTTTGTATATATTTCGCTGATAGCCGCGGAAGAGAACTTTCTTTACGGTAAGTTCGGGCCAGAGTTTGAAAACTACTGTGCCGCTACACCACGCTGGATACCAGTTATTTCAAAATTTCGTGAGGCGGTTACCGGTATGAAGTTCAACTTTAAAAAGGTTCTTCTGAAAGACTATACAACAATAATAAATACGGCTTTTGCTTTCATTGCTATTGAAATGTACGAGCAGGTTTTTGTTGTGCAAGATCTGGTGTTTGCCAAAAAGCTGGCATACGC
>CAZLZP010000100.1:0-4348 GCA_964564045.1 uncultured Rickettsiales bacterium | reverse complement strand
CTCAGGAATGGAGATACGTGGAATACTTTTTCTGCCTCCATAACATCTATAGATGTTATCTCGCTGCCATCTTTCTTGGCGCATATATAATTATGGGTTTCACCGAAGGTATTGTTCACTTCAGAAACTACGGCCTTTAGTTTTTTATTATCATCAAAACAGAAATAAAAACTTACCGGATTAAAAGCATAGCCAATTATTCTAGGCAGGCAAACCAGCATTACATCTGGTTTTTGTAGGCTAACACCTTCCTGCTGCAATAAACCAACCAGCCATTTATAGATATCCGAACCATCTTTTTTGCCGTGGTCTTTTTCATAAAAACTTATAAGGCTGAATTTATTGATTTTAAGCTGGGATATTTTTTTATTATATATCTCAGCAAGTGGTAGCACCAAATAATAAACACTATAGTTAAAAGCATTTTCCTTCGGGAAGAAGCGTTTGTGCATTACCTTGGATAAAAATATTTGCGGTTTTATCTCCATGGAATTGTTGCTCCTAGTTTTTCTGCCACCTTAACTCCGCTTGCAAAGCCATCTTCATGGAAGCCATATTTTAAATATGCACCGCAATACCATGTATTGTTCAGCCCCTGAATTTTACAAACTTTTTCCTGCGCACCTATTGCAGGCTCATCAAATACCGGGTGTTCAAAAATATGCTCATCGAATATCTTACTTTTTTCAGGCTGTCTTGATGGGTTAAGGGTTACTATAATAGGCTTTTTAGATTTTATATTCTGCAGGCGATTCATCCAATAACTTAAGCATACTTGCGGCCTGTTATCTTTTTCGTTCTCGCTCAAATAAACCCAGCTTGCCCAGGCTCCTTTACGTTTTGGCATAAAACTTTCATCACAATGTAGCACAGCTTTATTAGGCTGATATTTCACCGCGCCAATAATAGATTTTTCATCCTTGGTTGGGTTTTGCAATATCTTCATCACCTGATCAGAATGGCATGCAAATACCACCTGGTCAAACTCGGTTTTATTTCCATTAGTATCAATAACCGTAACTTTATTATTTTCCCTTATAACTTTTTCAGCGCCGCAACTTAGCAATATTTTATCTTTGAATGAAGCGGTAAGTTTTTTGACATATTCTCTGCTACCGCCCGTAACCGTATACCATTGCGGCTGGTCTTTTATGGTTATAAGCCCGTGATTATCGAAGAACCTGATGAAGCTACGCGCAGGAAAACCTAGCATGCCATTGGTTGGGGTGCTCCATATAGCGCCACCCATCGCAAGCAGGTAATAATTTTTGAACCACTCGCCAAGCTTAAGCTCTTCTAAGCATTCTCCAAGGGTTATATTGCTATTAATATATTTTTTTGCATTAGCGTTGAACTTGAAGATATCGCGCATCATCTTCCAGAATTGCAGCCTGAGTAAGTTGCGTTTTTGTGTAAATATTGCTGATGTCTTTTGCGTGCCGTATTCAAACCATCCATTTTTTATACTGGCGCCGAAAGACATATCGCTTTTTTCAACCGCAACATCCAAATGCTTGAACATACCAGTAAGCTCTGGATAATTGCGATAATTGAAAACGATGAAACCGGTATCGACTGGTATTTTCTTGCCCTCCATTTCAACCTCCATAGTTCTGCTATGGCCGCCGATATAATGGTTTTTTTCGTATACGGTAATATCATGCCCAGCGCTGTTCAAAAGGTAAGCTGCACCCAAGCCAGATATTCCAGAACCTATAATTGCTATTTTCATTCTTAGACTATAGAGGCGAAGCGTATAAATTTAAAATTACAAATTTGTAATATTACAGAGATATTTTAACTGTCAGGCCAGAAGGCTTGTTATCAAGCAGTTCAATATTACCTTTGTGAAGGTTTATTACCGCCGAAACAAGGCTAAGGCCAAGGCCGCTGCCGGGGGAATTTCTACTGCTATCTGCGCGGTAAAATCTATCGAACACCTTGCTCTTATCTGCTGCGCCTATACCAATACCGCTATCTTTTATTTCTATAACTGGCCTGCCATTTTTCTGCTCTAAACTAATACTAATGCTTCCCCCGCCAGTTGTGAACTTAATTGCGTTATCAAGCATATTTGCCAGCGCCTGAAATATTAGATCTTTGTCACCCTCATATTTAACGTGAGAAAGTTCGCTGGTTATTTTAATGTTTTTTTCCTCCGCTATAGGCTCATAAAGCTCTATAACATCTTGAATAAGCTTGTTTAGTTTAAGCTCTTCAAGCTTGGTGTGCCTTTTGCCTTTTTCGATATTGGTTATGCGCAGTAACGCATTAAATGTTTGCAGCAAACCATCGGCCTCGCTAATAAGCTTATCCACCTTTTCAGGCTCGTTATTACTTGCTTTCATATCATCAAGTTGGTTTCTAACACGCGTTAGAGGCGTTCTCAGGTCATGTGCAATATTATCAGATACCTGCCTAACATCTTGCATTAATTCTTCTACGCGGGCGAACAGGTCGTTTAATATATATGCCAGATTGCTAAGATCATCCCAGCCTTTATCGATAGATATTCTGCGGGAAAGATCTCCGGTTTCCATTATATCTTTGGCAGTTGCGGCAATGATATTTATTCTGGAAACCACAAAGAAACTTAAAAAATAACTTATCGCCACCACCGCAGACATAAAGAATATGCAAGCAACCCCAAGCCATAAAATAAGCTCGTAAGTATTGTTAGAAATGGCCACGCGGTTTGCATCTATCTGCTGGCCCTGAGTATATGCGTAAATGAAATAGCCAAGTATGGCGATTGAAAAACTAAGCAGAATAGTGAACAAAGCCGCCATTTTAAAGCTGGAGCTTTTATAATATTTTCGTTTGGTTTCTATCATTTTATCATTCTATTATGTATCCAACGCCACGAATTGTTTTTAATATCGGTTTTTCAAAGCCCTTGTCTATTTTGTTCCTTAAGCGGCTGATGTGAACATCTATAACATTTGTTTGCGGATCAAAATTATAATCCCAAACATTTTCCAGCAACATTGTGCGGGTAACAACCTGCCCTTTGTGTTTTAGAATATACTCTAATAGTTTGAATTCTCTTGCCTGCAGGTCTATTTCCTTGCCAGAACGCGTAACCGTTCTTTTTAGCAGGTCTATTTCCATATCTTGGGCATTTAGTTTTAACTGGCTATCTTCAAGCTTGTTATTCCTTTTATTTAAAACCTCAACCCTTGCCAGTAACTCTGAAAAGGCGAACGGCTTCACCAGATAATCATCTCCACCTGAACGCAGGCCTTTTACCCTATCATCAACATCGCCAAGCGTACTTAATATAAGTATTGGAGTTTGGTTATCAGCACCGCGAAGCGTTTTTATAATGGTAAGCCCATCTACACCAGGCAGCATTCTATCTACTATCAGAACATCAAACTTTTCAGATGCGGCTTTAAGCAGCCCCTCCTTGCCATTCAAGCAAGCTTCAACCACATGGCCGGTTTCCCTAAAGCCCTTTGCTATAAAGGTTGAAACTTCTTTATCATCTTCAATTAATAGAATTTTCATTAATGCTTTTATTACCTGTTAATATAATATAACTACAACTGTATCAAAAAGTTATCAACGGAAAGAGGTATATGGCAAATTTTCTACTTAAATCTGGAATGGCTTTAATGCTTATTGCTGGGGTTGTTATAATATCTGCATTTTTTATATTTGCGTTTTTTTCTCTGATTTTACTCGCTCCTGGGGTGCTACTTTATAATGCCGGAATTAAGAGTATTTATAGTAGTATGATAAATACTGGAACCAACTATGATAACGATAACATCAAAATAATAGATGTTACTGCTAAAAGCGCTGATAATGAATTTGTAAATAAAAGTAAAAATCTTATAAAATCATTTATCAGAAAAATCAGGAACTTTTTGAATAAGTATGCTGATTAGAAAGCGGCGCCTGTTAATTCCTTGAAAAAGGTGAAAGTATCCCTAATAACAATAATATAATACCTGATATGCCCTTTGTAATTCCCTGTTATGTATTTTAGGGAATTTACCTGTAACACCAGCAGTTCTGATCGTTACAACGAGCTGATTTTGCTAAAAAACCATGAATTTACTAATATCTGGTAGCTTGAAAGGTTGGATTCACCACCATTTAACCAGATTTATAGGCGTTGTTTTTAAATTACTGGCCGCAAAGCACCTAAATCAACGCTTACAAGAGGGCCATCTTCTTGGTATTCTTCAGACCAAAATAGCTTTAGAAAATAAAAACAAGATATTCAATATTTTAACTTGAAAAGCCGAAAAATATATATATTTTCACGCTACTTTCCGCTTTTAAGGCCCCATCGTCTAACGGTTAGGACATCGCCCTTTCACGGCGGCAATACGGGTTC
>CAZLZP010000099.1:0-4555 GCA_964564045.1 uncultured Rickettsiales bacterium | reverse complement strand
ATGGTGGAGGATGAGGGACTTGAACCCCCGGCCAAGGCGTTATGAGCGCCCTGCTCTAACCACTGAGCTAATCCTCCACTAGGTTAAGCTTGAATAAAGCGGAGCTTTTATATATAATATAGGCAGTTTTTGTAAACATAATTTATTTCTTGTTGGGGGAAGATGTTGGAAAGGCCTGTTTTTACATTCGATCATATTAGTACAAATCATAGTAAGTTTTTCACTAATCTTTTGATTTCCTCACAGAATTTTGCCCTGAACGAACACCCTGAACACGGCTTATGCCTGCTTATGATAACTAGGGCAAAACACCTTAGGCATTTTCCTGGGGAACTTTGCCCTGCTGGTGGAAAGATAGAACCAGGTAGTAATGCTATTGAAACTGCAATAAGAGAATCAGATGAAGAAATAGGATATACACCAACAGACCCTAAAAAGTTTGGACAGGTTATCAATCCAATGGCAAACATGGTGAACCTATTTTATTCCAAAATATCTGATGAAGAGCTAAAAAACCTTAAGATATCTAGAGATGAATGTTCATCTATATGTTTGCTGCCGTTAAAAAAACTAAGAGAATATGCAACTGAAGACGTATCTATAGAAATAAAATTTGATGGGAGTAAGCACGCTCCAATACTTAAAGATACAGATGGTTTTACTGCAAAAACCAAACTTATAAAAATAAAAAAAAGTGATCTTATAGTTCTTCATGGAGAAATTCCTGATGAAGAAGTAAAGTTTCGTCCTCAAGGCTTCTTTGAACTGGAAAGAATTGTTCTTTCAAGAATTAACCAGCCTGGTTTTGTAATAGGGCAGGGCATTGTAGAGCCATGCTTTAATTTTTCAGGAAAGATAAGATCTTAGAAAGCCAACATTTAATTTGGCTCCGCGGGAGGGATTCGAACCCCCGACCAATTGGTTAACAGCCAACTGCTCTGCCACTGAGCTACCGCGGAACATATTAGTAGCGCTGGTTTTTTACATATAATCAAAAATATATGCAAGAGAATATTATAAACTTTTTAAACCCAAGGATTTAAGCGGCTTTGGCTTTATGCTTTGCTTCAATTTCAGCAAACGCCCAATCAAGCCAGTTTGTAAGTATTTCAAGATCTTTGGCTTCAACAGTTGCGCCACCCCAGATGCGAATACCAGCAGGTGCATCACGGTATGCGCCAATATCGTAGGCAACAGCTTCTTTATCTAAAGTTGAAACAATTTCTTTCGCTATAGCTTGCTGATCATCAGCAGAAAGTTGCTTGTACCAAGGCGCAGTTATTTCGAAACATATAGATGTGTTAGAAATAGTTGCCGCATCTTTCGCAAGGAAACCTATCCAGCTAGATTTATTTACCCAGGCAGATAAGGCCTCTAGATTTTTATTGCTGCGTGCAACAAGGCCCTTCAGGCCACCCAGAGATTTAGCCCATTTCAAGCCATCTATAGCATCTTCAACCGCAAGCATAGAAGGGGTGTTTATAGTTTCGCCTTCAAAAATTCCTGCTGCAATTTTTCCATCTTTAGCTATGCGGAAAATTTTTGGAAGAGGCCATGCTGGTTTATAAGTTTCTAAGCGTTTTGCAGCGCGAGGAGAAAGTATTATCATGCCATGCGCAGCTTCACCGCCCATAACTTTCTGCCAGGAATAAGTTGTAACATCCAGTTTGCTCCAAGGCATTTCCATCGCGAACACCGCAGAAGTAGCGTCGTTTATCGTTAAACCCTTGCGATCATCTTTTATCCAGTTCGCGTTTGGAACCTTCACGCCGCTTGTTGTGCCATTCCATGTGAACACCACATCGCGATCTGTATCAACCTGTGTTAAATCAGGCAAATGGCCGTAATCAGCAGTAAATGTTCTTACATCTTTTAGTTTTAATTGCTTGGTTATGTCTGTTATCCAGTCTTTACCAAAACTTTCCCAGGCGCAAACATCAACCGGGCGTTCACCTAAAAAGTTCCACATAGCCATTTCTACTGCGCCTGTATCAGAGGCAGGTACTATGCCAATATAGTAATCAGCAGGAACCTGTAAAATTTCTCTAGTTAGATCAATAACTTCTTTTAATTTAGCTTTGCCTGGTTTAGAACGGTGGCTACGACCGGAAAGGGCGCCTTTTAGTGCATCTAGGGTCCAACCTGGGCGTTTAGCTGTAGGTCCTGAAGAAAAGCATGGATTATTTGGTTTTTGAGTTGGTTTTTGCATAATGTTTCTAAGCCTTTGAAATTGAGTAAATTAAGCGTTTAGCGCATTTTTTTCTGGGTCTTCTTATACCAAAATAATCTTGACTGCCAGAGTTATTTACATATAGTTGCAAAAAAACAATGAATCGTTAACGGTTTGTTAACGTTTATGTGTTACAATACGTATTGTTTTTTAATGCCGCGTAACTTCAAATGTTACATAAGGCTACAGGGTTAAATTAACCCTTTACATTTTAGTAAAAATTAGTTAAAATTTTATCCAATAATACAATTGGGGGCTACAACATGACATACTCACCTATTTCCTTCTGGACGCAATGGAAGATCGATAACGAAGATGCTACGGCAAATTCAGGCTTAAGCGGCACTGCTACAGATGGTAGCCATTACGTAGATAATGATAGCACTCTTGTTGCTGGTCAGCTTACATTCAATGTAAACGTAGGTGGTGGTTCGGGTAATTACACATTCTCTATGCCTTCTTCTATAACTGTTGAAGGTCATACTTTCACAATAATAAATAATAATAACGGTACATACAGCCTTCTTAAATCTCAATTCCAGTATTTGAATGCAGGTCAGGCTATCGAGCTACAGTTTAACATTACAGTTACTGATACTGTAACTGGTCAATGTGCAACTGGTCTTGGTCAAGTTGCTATAATAGGTTCTAATGAAGCTGGCCAGAATACTACCCCTGTTGTTCAATGGGTGCATTACTATGATGATAAAGGTGGTAATGAAGCTGTTCCTGCAAACGATACAATAATTGGCGGCAGGTTAGTTTTCAATTTTGTTGGCACAGATGCTGATGGTGATGCGTTAACATACGCTCTTCAAACCGGTACTTATACTCACCCTAGCGCAGTTGGTTCTTACACGGTAACTGCTACTGGTACTCCTGGTACTTATACGGTTGCTTATAACGGCCATACTTACACAGTAAAAAATCTTGGTAATGGTACGTTTGAATATTTAACTTCCGATTTCCAATATTTAAACGCTGGCCAGGAAGTATTCCTTGCTCTTAAATATACAGCAACTGATACTCATGGCGCTACATCAGCTTATAACTGGGCTAAAGTAACTATTGCCGGCACAAATGATAATCACGTTCCATGCGTGGTTAACGTTGCTTATTCTGATGATGAAGATGGCTTGAACATAGTTACTCCGAATGATACCGAAATTAACGGCAGACTTGTATTTGAATTCAACGGCACAGATTCAGATGGTGATGCTTTAACTTATACTATCAAAACCGGCACATTCTCTTCTGCTGGCCAAACATATACTGTAGCTGCAACTGGCACAGCTGGTACTTACACGGTTACAAACAACGGCCAAACTTTCACTGTGAAAGATCTTGGTAACGGTACGTTCGAATATTTAACTTCTGAATTCCAGTATTTGAATTCAGGCCAAACCAGAACAATCGTATTGCAGTACACAGCTAATGATGGCCATGGCGGTACATCAAACACTGCTACTGCTACAGTAGTAATACACGGCACTTCTGATAACCTTCCTCCTACGGCAGCTTTTGTACAGTATTTCGAAGATGAAGATGGTAATATGGCTATCAATCCTTCTGATACTGAAGTTCCAAATAACCTGGTATTTAATTTTGTTGGTACCGATCCTAACGGTGATGCACTTACATATAATATACTAACTGGTACACATACACATCCTAATGCTATTGGTCCTGTAGTAGTTGCTGCAACTTCTAATCCTAACGTTTTCAGTGTTACGAATAATGGCCATACATACTACGTTACAAATCTTGGTAATGGTCAGTTCTCATACCAAACAGCTGAATTCCAGTATTTAAATCCTGGTCAGTCTGTATTCCTTCCAATTCAGTACACAGTAACTGATACCCATGGCGCAACTTCAGCGTGGAACTGGGCAAAAGTAACTATCTACGGCCTTGATGATAATTCACTGGTAGCTTCTAACCAACAATTCGTTGATGATGAAGATGCGATTGATGGCACTGGCGCAACTGCTGTAATAAGCGGCTCAACAGTTACCGATCAAGATGCTGGTATACCTGGCGCGCTTCAATTCACTATCAACAATTATACTCATGTTGGCCCGGGTGCTGTAACATTCTCTGGCATACCTGCTTCAGCAGTTGGTTCAGATGGCTTAACATATGCCATAACTAATAATGGTAACGGCACATTCACACTGAACAAGGCGCAATTCCAGCACTTGGCTCCTGGTGAGGCGGTTACATTAACATTCAACTATACAGTATCTGCTGATGGCTTAACTTCAACGGCCCAAGCTAAAGTAATAATCATCGGTACTAACGATGGTATCGATGCAGTTGATGATA
>CAZLZP010000098.1:0-4691 GCA_964564045.1 uncultured Rickettsiales bacterium | reverse complement strand
CGTGCTAAAGCTACTTTCCGTACTGAAAAAGATATACTGGAAAAAATGCAGTACCATTGGATACAAAAAGGTGAGATACCTACTGATCTTAAGAAGATCGAGGTGCCTTATGGCTATTTTGAAGAGTCAAAATTCGAGTGGAAAAACGACAATCCTTTGATGGGCGGCGAAGCTATAAAAGCAAGACAGGAAAGATTCAAGAAATTCACGACAATGGTAGAAACAGATACCAAGCCAGAAAGGGAAAAACTATTGGGTATATTCAATGAACATAACCATTCTTTAACGCTACTCCAGTATCATACAGAAAAGCACATGATGGCAAAAAGAATGCCCGCCCTTAGAAGAGAAGCTGACCCAAAAAGGCCAAGGACAGAACCTAGAGCTAAGCCGGAAAGAAAAGGCATAGAACCAGACAGTCCACATTTAGTAAAAGCTGACAAAGAATTAACATAATGAGTAACCCATTAGAACATAAATATACCGTACCTCAATTGCTTCTGTTCGCTGATATCCAGAAGGATATCCTTGGCACCAAGCTACACCCTGCGCTTAATGCGTTATCAGAAGAACTCTTCAACATCGTGGAAGACCATCAATCACGCAGAAACGAAGTCGGGCAGCCAGTATACCGTAAGGTGAAAGGCACAATGGTTCGTGAATCAATAGAAGCGGTGAATGAACTACTGGTGCAAGACCTTGCAGCTTCAAAACCTAATACTGAGCAGCTCCAGCGCTTAAAAGATAATCTGTTGCGGCTGAACCGCGATACATCAATTATGGCAACACTGGGGCAGGAAGCATATCTTGAAAGCGTGAATAATGGTATGCGTAATTCCGGCACTACCGTAGCAAAACCCCACTCCGCACTTTTATACACAACACAACAGAATGGCAGGGTAAATCTACTCGTAGTGGATGAGCATGATATAAAAAAGGTTATATCACGACTTGAAGAAGTTAATCAGCACAAGTTGTATGATACCGTGATAGGCCGCCTGAACGACCTTGTTGAAAAAGGCTCTCCCATCCCTCGTGCCGATTACTCCAGAGCGCTAAGACAGATCGATGTAGACCTGACAAAAACCATTGGCAAGCCCTCCGACCATGTCAGAAAGTTAGGCGATGCCAAGTCTTCGCTCGGGGAACTTGCAAGAAGGGATCGTATCGACCTGTTCGAGAAACCTGCGGGCCGATCACCGGCAGATGAATAACACCCCTTCCGGGTAGTTCTTTTTTATTATAAAATAAATTAATCGTTGTCGTCATTGCGAGCGACCATCGGGAGCGCGGCAAACCAGAAAGAACTGGATTGCTTCGTCATTTCATTCCTCGCAAAGACGGAAACAAAAATGGCTAAACAAAATAAAACCAAAAACTCGAAAGATTATTACAAAACTCTTATCACGCAGCATAAATCTATATTGGCCAAGGCGCGCGGGCTGATAGAAACATTGCTAGATAGGCTGGAGAAAGAAGTAAATAGTAGTAACAGTAAAAATCCTGCTACTGATACTTCTTTCCTCTTCGGCGATAAGGAATCCGCGAGTTCCATAGTGGTCAAGCTTACAACCATACTTCTTAAACTTATTCCGCTTGAGCAGGAAATTGCCCGCGCCGACCTCAGCCAGGCCGATCTGATGGAGCTGGAAGAACTTTCGGTTAAAACCCGAATCCCAGAAGAAGACCTAGAGATAATCGAAAGATATGTAGAGAGATATAACCAAAGCAAAAGCGAATAACTTGTGCAGAATGCTGAAGAACTTTCCTCACTTCTAATTCGTAACGATCTTCCCTCGTTCATTGCAAAATGCTTTGCCACCGTTAACCCCGGTACGGAATACCTTCACAACTGGCATATAGATCTGATAGCCGAACACCTACTTGCCTGCGAACGCGGCCACACAAAGCGGTTGATAATAAACATTCCGCCGCGATATTTAAAATCTCTTGCCATTAACGTGGCGTGGCCCGCGTGGCTACTTGGCCAAAACCCAACACACCGCATAATTTCCGCCAGCTACTCGCAAGGGTTGGCAACCAAGCACTCGCTTGATACACGGCTGCTTATAAACTCGCACTGGTATCGCAAACTTTTTCCGGAAACACGCATAGTGCATGATCAGAACGAGAAGGATAAATTCATCACTACACACCGCGGGTTTCGCCTTGCAACTTCTGTCGGCGGCACGTTAACCGGTGAAGGCGGCAACTTTCTGATACTAGATGACCCTCATAACCCAGCCCACATGCATAGCACAACAATGCGCGAAAATACGCTGAACTGGTACGAGCAGGTTTTCGCCAGCCGCCTAGATGATAAAGAAAAAGGCGTGATAGTTCTTATAATGCAGCGCCTGCACGAGAACGACCTTACGGGTTATCTGCTCGCCAAAAATTCCGGCTGGCAGCATGTTAATATTCCCGCCATTGCCAACCAAACTCTGTTCTTCCCTTCCCCGCTTAAGCGAAGCACCGGCTATCTGTTCCCGGAAAAATTTCCGCTGCACCCCGATAAGGAAAATGTTCTGAACCTGAAACGTACCGAGAACGAAATTGGCAGCTTTACCTTTTCAGCGCAGTATCTGCAAAACCCGCTGCCTACAGATAACGGGCTGATAAAACGTGAATGGCTGAAATATTATAGAACCCCGCCCAATAAATTTCTTTCCATTACGCAAAGCTGGGATACCGCAATAAAGGCCGGCACGAATAACGATTATACCGTTTGCACCACATGGGGCGAAGGCGATAACGCCTATTACCTGCTGGATATATTTCGCGAAAAGCTTGAATTTCCGGCACTAAAACGCAGCATTATAAACCTTGCGGAAAAGTGGCAGCCCAATTCTATTCTGGTTGAAGATAAAGCTTCCGGCGGAAGTTTAATTCAAGATATCCGTGCCGAAACAAAACTACCCATAATCGCCATTAATCCCAAGCTCGATAAGCTTTCACGCACACTTGCAATTTCTTCAATGCTCGAATCCGGCAAGGTGCTGTTCCCCGAAAAGGCAGCTTTCATGGCCGATGTAGAGGCCGAACTACTAACCTTTCCCTACGCTCCGCACGATGATATGGTTGATTCCACAACCCAGTTTTTAAACTGGATAAAAAGCAAAAATAGCTTAAAACCAAACATCAGAAGATTATGAACGAAGCAGAAACACAGAATTTAGTATTATACCGCGATGGGCTTATACTGGTTATAAACAAACCCGCAGGCCTTGCTTCGCACAAAGGCCCTAGCGGCGGTGATGATATTGAAAGATATTTCAAGTATCTGCAATATGGCCTGCCTGCGCCCCCTGCCCTTGGCCACAGGCTAGATAGAGATACAAGCGGCTGCCTTGTGTTAGGCCGCCATCGCAAAGCTTTAGCGAAACTTGGTAAGTTATTTTCAGGTAACCGCATCACAAAAAAATACTGGGCTGTGTGCCACGGTAAGCCACCACAAAATTCCGGCACTATCAACGCCCCGCTGCTTAAACTTAATACCAAGCGCGGCTGGCGAATAGTGGTAGAACCCGACCTCACCAAAGGCTCGCAGGAAGCTGTTACAGATTACAAACTTTTGGCTTATGATGAAAAAAGTAATCTATCGTGGATAGAAGCCAGCCCTCAAACTGGCCGCACACATCAAATTCGCATTCACCTTAAATCCATTGGCTGCCCCATAGTGGCCGACCCATTCTACGGCAACAACCGTAAAGATGGTGAGATGATAGAAGCAGGAGTTAACCTTACAGTTGGCGGCGAAATGCTGCACCTGCACGCTCGCTCGGTAGAAATTCCAATTTCAAATAACAAGCCGGCAATAGTTGTAGAAGCCCCTCCGCCGCCACACATGCTGCAAAAGCTGGAGCTGCTAGGATATAAATCTTAAAATTTATTTCCCATCCCCCCTTCCGCAGTGTATAAACACGCAGTAAAATCAAAGGAGCATGCATGCTAAAATATATACTACTAACTCTTGTTTTGTTTTCTGCTAACATCTCGTTCGCGCAAGATGCTCAGAAACCAACAGAGGAAAAGGCCATGGCTTTTAAAGTTGAAAGTTCTACTTTTAAGGAAGGCGAATTATTACCGCAGAAAACAGCGTTCGATGGTTTTGATTGCGGCGGGCAGAATATTCTGCCGCACCTGAAATGGAGCAATGCTCCGGCGGGCACAAAAAGTTTTGTTATAACTGAATACGACCCAGATGCGCCAACCGTATCGGGCTTTTGGCACTGGGGCATTTTCAATATTCCTGCAAGTGTTTCTGAAATAGCCGAAGGTGCAAACCAAAGCGGCTCACTTCCTGCTGGCAGCGCGCAAATATTCACCGATTATGGCTCTACTGGTTATGGTGGCTCGTGCCCTCCGGTGGGTGATAAACCTCATCATTACCACTTTACGGTTTACGCACTAAGCACAGAAAAACTGGAACTAACACCTGCCACAACAACAGGTGCATTCCTAATGTTCAATATTCGCGGCAGCATTCTTGCTGAAGCTAAAATAACCGGCATGTACGAAAGGAAACAATGAACCCAACGCAAATAAAATTAGTTAAAGAAAGTTTTGAAAAGCTGGTGCCGATAAAAGACCAGTTCGCGAACGATTTTTACAATGAATTATTCCGGCTAGATCCTTCCGTGCGCCCACTTTTTAAAACCGATATGGCCTCGCAGAAAGAAAAGCTGGTG
>CAZLZP010000097.1:0-4786 GCA_964564045.1 uncultured Rickettsiales bacterium | reverse complement strand
CTTTCAAATGAAGGTCTGGTTAAAGGTTCATTCGTTCAAGGTACGGCAGCTCTTTCTGCGGCTACAACAGTTACTACTTCGGCTGGTATACCTAGCCTGGCAGTTGGTGGAATGATGATAGCATTAAGCGATACTGGTAATTCTAATAACCTTAACTACGTTCTTGGTTTAACTAGCGGCTTTACTCCTACTACAATAATTGGCTTAGGCGCTTTAGCTAATAGAGTCACCCCAGAAAACGCATATAGCTTAGATATTAAAATGGATGATGGCACACCTTATAATGGTATTATGCAGCACGTAAGTGCTTATAGTACAGCAGGTGTATTCAGTGAAGGTGATACAGAAGGTGCGGCTACTTGCGCTAGTGCTAACGGTACAACAGGTGTATATAACGCTGGTTTAACAACGAATGTTTGCACAATACGTATCCGTGCATCTAGCTAGTGTTTAATTAAATAACTTAACGAAGAAGGGCTGGTTTTAACCGGCCCTTTTTTATTAAATATATTGTATTATATGTAGCTTATGAAAAAAACTTTCAGTTCTGGTTTTACATTAGTGGAATTAGCAATTGTACTTATAATTGTAGGGTTGCTGGTAGGCGGCATATTGGGCGGGCAAGAGCTTGTAGAACAAGCTAGAATACGAAATGTAATAAGCCAAATTCGCCAGTATGATACCGCCATCAATACTTTCCGGGCAAAATATAATAACCAGATACCGGGTGATTTCTCCATGGCCTCGGTTTTCGGTTTGAACCTTGATAGTGCCGGTTCTCCTAATGTTGCAACTGCTCTTGGTGATGGTGATTATAATGGTGATGGTGATGGCGTGCTTGAAAATGACATGGGCGAAGATATATATAACTTCTACTTTTGTGGTGAGATGCTAAATTTCTGGGTACATCTTTCTAATGCGGAATTGATAAAAGAGAGCCTTTCCCAGCCTGCCGACTGTTCATGCCTTGGAGACCCATGTGATACAGATGTTGGTACAGGTGTACCTTCCGCTGAAATAGGGGTTGGAATTGTTGCCTTAACCGATACGGCTAATAGAAATAAGCTAACCTATGTTTCTGGTACAGGACTTAATGTTAATAGTATTAATGGCTCTGAGGATCCTGATTCTTTAGGGGGAGATACACTTACACCACAGCAGGCATACGGAATAGACTCTAAGCTTGATGATGGAAAACCTGATGCAGGTGGAGTTCGGGTCATAAAACGCTATTTAGACGGAACATTTGAAGATGATGACTCGCTAGCAGCTGACGACTGCTATTCTGCTGTAGGCGGAGATTATAATTATTCTGTTACCGAAAAAGTTTGCACTATAAGAATAGTGGCTTCAAATTAAATTTTACTCTTCCCGCTGGTTTCTTCTGCCTTCGAACGGGTTCTTGGTTTTGCGCAATATAATTCTGATAGGTACGCCGCAGAAACCGAATTCCTTATCGGCAGAGTTCTTCAGGTAGCGATGGTAACTTTCCGGCAGGTTCTTTAAATTACTGCTGGTGAAAATGGTGAATGTAGGTGGCCTGCTTTTTATCTGGGTAATGTATTTAAAGCTTACCCTTTTTCCGTTGGAAAGCGGCGGAATATTTATTTCAACAGCAGCCTTCAGCCACCTGTTCAGCTTGCCGGTAGAAATGCGCATGTTCCATGCTTCATAGGCTTTTAATGCGGCATCTAATATTCGGTTCACATTATCACCCGTTAGCGCAGAAGCGTAAACCACCGGGCAGTATTTCGCTTGCGAAAGCGAGTATTCCAGCTTCTCGTTCAGCAGTGCTTTGAAGCTTCTTCTTTCTTCCTCGTTAAGTGCATCCCACTTGTTCACGGCTATTACCATGGCGCGGCCTTCCTCCAGAACATCACCAGCCACGTGAAGGTCCATTTTATCTATACCAACCGTTGCATCAAGCACCATTATGGCAACGTTAGCATATTGCAGCGCCTTCAGGGAATCATCCACCGACATCTCTTCCACTAAATCAGTGCGTTTCATTTTCTTTCTAATTCCGGCGGTATCTACCAGCTTTATATTATTTTCGGCATAATCAATATTGTAATAAATAGAATCACGGGTGGTGCCGGAAAAACTAGATTCTATCGAGCGCTTTTCGCCAATTATAGAGTTGAACAAAGTAGATTTACCAACATTCGGCCTGCCTAAAATGCAAACCTGCATGTCGGTTTTTTCTTCTTCCTCGAATTCATCCTCCATCAAATTATTTTCTTCCGCCAGTTCCATTAATCTTTCAACAAGATCAGCAAAGCCTGTGCCGTGCTCGGCAGAAACAGGAATAGGCGCGCCAAACCCAAGCTTGTAGCTTTCAACTATTCCCGGAGATTTACGTTCATTTTCACACTTATTAACCAACATAAGTGTTGGCTTATCCAGCTTGCGTATCATCTGGGCAAAATCTTTATCAAGGTTGGTAACGCCTTCGCGTCCGTCTATTGTCATCAGTATTATATCGGCATCTTCAATGGCCTTGTTGGTTTGCTCCATCATCAATTCCTGCAATGTGCCGGTTTCAGCCTTTTCCAAACCTGCGGTATCTATCAGTGTAAAACTTAAGCCGCCAATTTCGGCTTTGCCTTCTTTTCTATCACGGGTAAGGCCGGGTTTATCGTGCACAATAGCATCCTTCCTACCGACATGGCGGTTGAACAGGGTGGATTTTCCAACATTGGGTCTTCCAATTATTGCAACTTTGAATGACATAGGGTACTAGGTACTGGGTACTAAAGGAAATTACAATGAAAAATGAAGTAAGAATTTCGTTAAACAATACCAAAACCTCGTTAGACACCATATCGAGGTGCCTTTGACCCTGAAAAGATCAAAAGCCGCATAGCAGAGCTGGAAGCGCTTTCGCATGACGAAAACCTTTGGAGCAACCAAACCAAGGCGCAGGCGGTAATGAAGGAAAAGAGCAAGCTTGAAAGCCTGTTTGGCAAGTATCAAAAGCTTTCATCAGATTGTAAGGATAACCAGGATCTGCTGGAAATAGCCGAAAGTGAGAAAGACGAGCCTAATATAAAAGAGGCTGAAAAAGCCATATTCTCGCTTGAGAAAGACATCAAAAAATTTGAGATCGAAGCGCTGTTGAAGGGTGAGGCCGATGGCAACAATGCCTTCATTGAAATTCACAGCGGGGCAGGCGGCACAGAAAGCTGTGACTGGGCAGCAATGCTAATGCGCATGTATCTGCGCTGGGCAGAATGGAACGGTTACAAGGCCGATCTGATAGACGAGCTTGAAGGTGAGGGGGCGGGAATTAAATCTGCTACGCTGCGTATTACCGGCCTTAATGCATATGGCTGGCTTAAAAGTGAAAGCGGGGTACATCGCCTGGTTCGCATATCTCCTTTCGATGCCAACAAAAAGCGCCATACATCATTCGCAAGTATCTGGGTATATCCGGAAGTTGATGATGATATCGAAATTAAAATTGAAGATAAAGACCTGCGCGTTGATACGTACCGTTCTTCTGGTGCGGGCGGGCAGCACGTTAATAAAACCGAAAGTGCAATTCGTATAACCCATATTCCAACCGGAGTGGTTGCAGCCTCTCAAACATCTCGCAGCCAGCATGCTAACCGTGCCGAGGCGTATAAAATGCTTAAAGCCCGCCTGTATGAAATTGAACTGCGTAAGAAAGAAGCCGCCGCCGCCGCAACCGAAGCAGGTAAAACCGATAATAGCTGGGGCAACCAGATACGCTCTTACGTTCTGCATCCGTACCAAATGGTGAAAGACCTTCGCACCGGCCACGAAACTTCCGATACTGATGGCGTACTGAATGGCGACCTAACAGCCTTCATGAGCAGCTGGCTGAGTGGCGTACGCGTAGAATAAAATTTTAAGGATATTCCTTACAACTCTTTCCTGCCGCTGTATATAAATCATAGAAGACTAATTGATATAAATCAAAGCCTCTCATTCCGGGTAGTCTACGATACTTAGCGTAACATAAAAAGGAGAAAAAATGTTTACTGAAAGACATCATCTGGCTGAAGAATTTCCACAATTTAAAGCAAAGATTCATGAGTTAAAGCTTGGAAACAGGCATTTCAAGCGCTTGTTTGAAGATTATGAAAATCTGGATAAAGAAATTCATAGTGTTGAGCAGGAATCTAAGGTAGTTTCAGATGAATACGCTGAAGAGCTAAAGAAAAAGCGTGTTAAGTTAAAGGATGAATTATACGCAATGTTAATTGCCGCTTAGTTCTTAAACTTTAGATAAGTTGCATTTATGGATTTTGTTTTTGCCTTGGCTTTAAGCGCCATAATAGTTGTATTAACGATTTTGGTTAACTACGAGGTATTGAACATAGTTTGGAAACACCTTCCTAAAATTGAAAAATCTCCTCGCAAAGGCATAGTTTACATTATGCTTGCTATAATAGCAGGGCATACTTTTGCTGTGTGGATTTACGGACTTGGGTATCTGCTGATCGCCGATATTTTTTATAAAGAGGTGTTAGTTGAGCAGGGTTTTGATGGCTTTATAAAATATCTTTTTGCCTCTGCACAAATATATTCTTCTTTAGGCAGCGCAGATTTATTCTCGCTTGGTACAATGCGCTTTCTGGCAAGTATCGAGGCCTTGAATGGAATAGTGATGGTGGCATGGACATTTTCGCTGACATACGTTGTAATAGATAAAACCTGGCAGATGCCCAAACTGCATAAAAAGTTAGAACAACCCAAAACAGAGTTCCAGGAAAATAAAAAATGAAAATAACTTTTTTGGGTGCTACCGGAACAGTTA
>CAZLZP010000096.1:0-4890 GCA_964564045.1 uncultured Rickettsiales bacterium | reverse complement strand
GGATTATATATAAGACTAGCCCCGTAAGGAGCTATTTTAGTATGGTGATCCCGACAGGATTTGAACCTGCGACCCTCTGATTAAAAGTCAGATGCTCTACCGACTGAGCTACGGGATCAGCACAAAGAAAAAAGGCCCCGAAATGCTTCGGGGTTGCCCCTGTATAAGAATAATTTATCCTTTTTCAACAAAATAATTAATTAAAATAACATGTTGGATGTGGCATGCCCCAGCTAATCCTGTAAAAAATTCTTGCTTTATGCTGTTTTTTGCGTTTTATAGCCGTTCACAACCAAGTTATTGGGGTGTAGCCAAGCGGTAAGGCACCGGTTTTTGGTACCGGCATTCCTAGGTTCGATCCCTAGCACCCCAGCCACTATTTCTTGAGCCTTCTTAACAGCTCTTCCGGATAATCTGTTATGAAGTTGATGCTTTCGTAAAGCATCAGGCCCTCTACCTGGTAGTTGGTAAGGTCTTCTTTTTTTATGGTCCAGATGAATTTATCTATTTTATTATCGAGCACCGCCAGATAGGGCAGGCTTTTTTCCATGTTAAATACCGCTGGCTTTAACCTTTCCGCAAGTTCAAGTATCTGCCTTTCAAAATTTTTGTCCTCTCTCGATTCACGGCCGAATAGCAATCCCACCTTTATATCTTTGTTCAGCCCCCTTACCTTGAACAGATCGTGATGATCGAAGGAAGAAATTAAAAAATCTTTTATGGGAATGCCAGAATTTAAAACCTCCATTAACACTTTTTCGGCTATTTCTTTTTGCTTTATCTCTATGTTGATCAGTTTATTTTTGCCTTTGAACAGGATAAATACATCTGTCAGCGCCGGAATGTTATACTTCCTGTTCTTTCCGACGGATTTTTTTCTTATCTCGTCGCTATTCATTTGGGAAATAAAACCGGCTTCAGTGCCGTGTTTTGAAATATCGTTGTCATGTATCACGAAACACTTGCCATCATTGCTTAACATTACATCAAGCTCTACCCCATCAGCCCCCTTCGAAAGTGCATATTGAAAAGCCTCTATGGTATTCTGGTATGGAAGATCTGAGTTTTCCGGCTGATTTATTCCTCTATGTCCAAGAATTTTCATTTTTTATACTAAGAACAAGCCTGTTGATAAAATTGTTCATAAATCATTCTTGTGCACAGAGTATCATATTTTATAGTTTTTTCCTATATTATAAACTTGTTTGTAACTACTGTTTATTTTGTTACAATTTATAATTCTTTTTATTTTACAATTAATTATGTTGGTTTGTATGTTGATATAATTGTGCATAACTACTTACTAACACAGTTCACACCCTCTACTAATACTACAAAGATTATTATCTATTTTGATTTATATAGTAAGAAATATATTTCAGGCTGTCTTGGATATCCATATTCTTAAACTCAGAAAAATAAATTATATCGCTTACCTTATTAAAACTATCTATGGAAACTTTACTTATTTCTTTTGATCTAATTATTTTTGAATAATAGCTTAAAAATAACTCTCCAAAAACTTTCCAAGCATCTTTTTCTTTTATTTCTTTTGCTAAAGTTATTACTTCTGAAATGTTAACTGTTTTACTGTTTATTATTGATTTATATCGTTCTAATAAAGTAATAACTTTTTTTTCTAATATTTCTAAAGCAAGTCCAGGAGAACCAGACGAGAGTTCATATACATCTTCTAATTTTTCTTCTGTATACCCAAGCTCAGATAGAACCAAGATAAAATCTTTCTTAGAAAGAGGGGCGAACTTTAACTCCATACAGCGCGATTTTATAGTAGGAAGAAGGTTAATTTTACTATGACATATAATTATAATAACGGTGTTCTTTGTGGGTTCTTCCAATATCTTTAGAATTGCATTGGATGCCCCAATACTGAAATCATCTATAGCATCTATTATTGCAACCCTGTACTTCCCTTCTGCAGGGGTAAGGGAAAGAAATTTTCCTATATCTCTTATATCTTCAACGGGGATATTCTTTCTATCCTCATCTTTATTTTCAACGATAAAAAGATCTTGGTGGTTTCGGTTCTCGACCTTTTCTGCCACATATTTAATTATAACTTCACTATTATTATTCCCCGTACTTACCGGTGGTGAACCGAAAAGATCTGCCGCTTCTACAGGGGCCTTCTCGTTGGGATTATCTGCAGGCCTGCCTACACTAAGTATCATTTTGGCAAAGTGGTATGCGGCGGTAGACTTACCTATGCCACGCTGTCCGGAAAACAGGAATGCGTGGGGGATATTTCCACCCGTAACAATACTAGAAAGGGTTGCTATATTAGCCTCATGGCATAATATAAGCTCACTTTCTCTTGTTTGTGGCTCAGCCTTTGACATTTTGGTTGCTTTAGAAGGTTGATGTACTTTCTTCTTCTTTTTTATCTTTGCCTTTATCTTTGTCGTCAGAAGATCCGAACATGAATTTTCCTATCAGAGCCTCTAGGCTTATAGAGGGTTGAGAAAATTTAATTTTACCACCGGCTTTAATAAACTCTTCTGAGCCACCAGGAACAAGGGCAATGTACTTATCTCCAAGCAATCCGGCACTAACTATCTCAGCAGAGGAATCATCAGGAATTTTTATATCATCTTCTATGTTAAGTTCAACTTTGGCCTGATAAGTTTCAGGGTCTATCTTGGCATCACTGACAACACCAACCTTAAGGCCCGATATACGAACCTCGCCGCCAACGCTAAGGCCATCTATCCTGTCGAAACTAACGTTAACCTCGTAACCGCCCAATTCTTCTTTGCTTATGCCGGCGCCAATATAAGCATTTATGGCAAATACTGCTGCAACCAGTAAAACCAAAAACCCAACCACCGTTTCAAGATAACCTTTGTTCATGTTCTTTCCCTTTTTGTTTTATGGTTGCCAAGGAGTGTAATCTCCCGTCGCCTTTTCCCTGTTCCCACCCCTATCTGTATGACCAGGAGGAAGGTAAGAATAGCTAGTTCCGGTTAAATTCGGCAAATGAGGTTTTTGCCAAGAGTTATTTTTCTTCCCATCTTTTTCCTGAGGAACATCATCAAAAGAAAAATGAATCCAGCCATGCCAAAGCGGCGGAATTTTTGAGGCCTCGGCCTTACCATTATAAATTACCCAGCGCCTTTCCTTGCCGTATCTGCCTATTTGTTTACTGAAAGCGCCGGTTTTGTAATATTTGTTACCAAACTCATCCGCGCCGACCTTCTTACCGAAAGCCAAAGTAAAAATTGCTGTACCAAGTGATGTCATAATCTTTAATTTCTCTCAAAAATTAATATAGATTTCCGTAAACTAATCAATATAATTGATGCATAGTTAACTAATTTCTCAACATTTAATATGGCAAGTCGAAATGCTCTGGAAAAGGGCGAATCAGAAAGTACCGGTAACAACAGCCCAAAGAAACCTACCGGCCTAAGATCCATAACAACAAGTATCGTCAAGCTATTCTCAACAAAAAAATCTGGCCTGCAGGAATCTATCGAAGAGATTCTGGAGGGAGAGGGCCATCAGGCGGAAACGCCGCTAGATGCTGGTGAGAAGGCCATTCTGAAGAACGTTCTGGAGTTCAAAGAGCTTCATGTTGAAGATATAATGATACCCCGCGCAGATATTTTTGCGATACCGGAAGATATTCAGTTTCCCGATCTTCAGGTTAGGTTGCTGGATAAAACCTATACCAGAATACCGGTTTACAAGAATAACCTTGATGAGATTCAGGGCTTTATACATATTAAAGACATTGCCAGAACTTTTTTCAATAACAAGAATTTTGAAATAGCCGATGTTTTGCGGAAGTGCATGTTTGTTCCCCCTTCCATGAAAATAAGCAACCTGCTTATTCGTATGCAGCAAACGCGCGTGCACATTGCTATTGTAATAGATGAGTATGGCGGCACAGAAGGCATTGTAACGCTTGAAGATATTGTGGAAGAGATAGTGGGCAACATTGAAGATGAGCATGACGAAGATGAAAGCCTATCTGGGCTTAAGAAGATTAGCGATGATATTTACGAAGTAAGCTCGCGCATACTTATTGAAGAATTTTACGGAAGAACGGGAATAGATATCTCTATTCAGGATGCCGAGAACCAGTTCAACACCGTTGGTGGGCTGGTAACATACCTTCTTGGCCGCATACCGGTTAAGGGTGAAATTATAACCTTTAACGAGAAAGTGGAGTTGGAAGTTACCGAGGCAGACGCCAGATCTGTGAAACGACTGGTGATCAAGAAAAAAGGTTAGAGCCTTACATTTTTCCAAACTTAGCGGCAACATCAAGCATTCTTACTGAAAAGCCCATCTCATTGTCGTACCAGGCAAGCACGCGAATGAAGTTACCACCTACCACAAAAGTACCAGTAGCATCAAAGGTTGATGAGTTGGTGTTTCCGTTGTAATCTATTGAAACTAAAGGCTCTTCTGTGTATCCAAGCACCCCTTTCATGGCGCCTTTGGAAGCCTCTTTCATAAGAGCATTTATCTCTGCCACCGATGTTTCACGTGAAACAATAGCCTTGAAATCTATCATAGATACATTAGCTACAGGAACCCTTACTGCCGTGCCATCAAGCTTACCTTTTAGTTCTGGAATTACCTGACTAATGGCCTTAGCCGCGCCAGTTGTTGCAGGAATGATTGAAAGGGCCGCAGCGCGTGCACGACGAAGATCATCATGCGCGCCATCAGTTAGGTTCTGATCGTTAGTGTATGCATGAACCGTAGTTACGAAACCTTTTTCGATACCAAGTTTATCGTTCAGAATTTTTGCAACCGGAGCTAAACAATTTGTTGTGCATGAACCGATAGAAATAATTCTGTGCTCTTTTTTTAGTGCATGGTCGTTAACGCCATGAACTATGCAGGCGTCGGCATCTG
>CAZLZP010000095.1:0-4949 GCA_964564045.1 uncultured Rickettsiales bacterium | reverse complement strand
GCTTTTTGAATGTGATGAAAGTATCTTTCTATAATTACTGATAAGGTCATCAAACTCTCTGCCATTCAGCAGTTCATCGTTAATTAGTATCTCCTTCGGGGATATCCTTTCAATTTCCGATATCAGGTTGTTTTTGGTAACGCCAGAGTAGTAAAGTTCGCCGGTTGAAATATCGCACCACGAAATGGCTAGGTTACCTGCCTTGCTTATATTTAGCGCAAGCAGGTAGTTACATGCCGAAGCATCCAGCAGGTTATCTTCAGTTAAGGTTCCGGGTGTAACAACACGTATCACCTCTCGTTTTACAATTGCCTTGTAACCGCGGTTCTTTTTGGCTTCTTCCGGTGTTTCCAGCTGGTCGCAAATGGCAACCTTGTAACCCTGTCTGATAAGTTTGTTCAGGTAGCTTTCAAAGGCGTGATGCGGAACGCCGCACATTGGTATATCGGCGCCTTGCGCCTTGCCCCTGCGGGTTAGAACAATATCCAGTGCGCTGCTTGCTGTAAGCGCATCATCGTAGAATAATTCGAAGAAATCACCCATGCGATAGAAAAGCAAATGGTCAGGGTATTTCGCCTTAACATCGAGGTATTGTTGCATCATTGGCGTAATACTTGCGCCAGAATCTGCCTCAATATCACTTTTCGGTTGAATGTCGGCCTGATCCTGAGCTATCTTTTTTGCTTGAGTATTCATAGAACTTAAAGTGCCAAATATGTTCGAAAAAGCAAGGGAATTCCGAGAAAAATATTATACAGTAACTCAGTCCAGGTCTGGTGAAAATTCCGGGCTTATCCGCGCAAATCTTATTCTAAAAAAACAGGCTGATGAGTACGCCCGCAAAAGCGCCAGATTCAAATCAGAAACGCAGGTGCTAGAGCGCGAGATATCAATGATAGAATCTGAGTTAGATGAATTCATGATGCTGTATTACGAGAAGTTCATGAGCAAAGTGGTTGATGGCGATTATGTTTCAACTCCTGAAAACCCTGTAAAGGCGGGGTTCTACCAGGATGATGCAATGGTTACCTTCTTTGATAAAAAAGCTGAAGCCTACGAAAAAGAATTGAAGATAGTTTACCGTAAACTGGTCAAGAATTTTCATCCAGATATAAACAAGGGGCTTGATATTGCTTATTTCCGCGATATCCAATCTCATTACGAGAACAGCGAGCTGGCTGAGTTGGTTTACATACAAACGCAGCTTGATGAAGCAGAGTGTGATGATAATATTATAAGTATGATAGAAAGGCTCGAAGCTCAGATAGGCGCTTATGAAAGAAAGCTTGTTAAGCTGGTTGAAAAGAAGTCATCTCTTATTTCCAGCTCGGAACATAAGCTGTACATAAAATTCAAACTATCCGAAATTCGTGGATATAACTTTTTCGATGAATTGCTACGCAGAACCGGTATCAAATCGGCACATTAAACTACACTGTGCCTACAATGCACTAAAGTTAAAAAACCTAGGTAATTCAAAACTAAAACCGAATATTTCTGTAGTGCTTTGAAAAAAGACCAATAAGCTCTATATTATATACATAATCTACAAGGTAGGTCAAAATGCGTAATGCAGTAATAGTCGAATATCTACGTTCTCCATTCACACGTGCAACAAAAGGCGAATTTGCGGCAGTAAGGCCAGATGATATTGCGGGCCACGTACTCAAAGAAATTGTTGCGAAATCAAAAATAAACCCAGCAGATATTGAAGATGTAAAGCTTGGCTGCGCCTTCCCGGAAGGTGAGCAAGGCCTTAACATGGGCCGCCAGATAGTATTCATTGCTGGTTTGCCGAATAATATTTCAGGTACAACACTTAATCGTTTCTGTGGTTCTTCCATGCAAACTATTCACGATGCGGTAGGTGCAATTGCAGCAGGCGCAGGTGATGTATTCGTTTGCGGTGGCGTGGAAAGCATGAGCCGTATTCCAATGGGCGGCCTTAATCCCGGCCCGAACCCTGAACTGTATGAAAAAATACCGGCAGCCTATGATGGTATGGGAACCACTGCGGAAAATCTTGCGGTAAAATATAAAATCTCCCGCAAAGAGCAGGATGAATTCGCTGCAAATTCTCAGAAAAAAGCTGCGAAGGCGGAATCTGAAGGTAAATTTAAAGACGAGATAGCGCCGTACAAAGGTGTATCGCGTGATACTATCATTCGTGGCGATACTACGGTTGAAAAACTTGGTGAACTTAAACCTGCGTTTGATGCAAAGGGTACTGTTACAGCGGGCACATCATCTCCACTCACAGATGGCGCAGCGTTCGTTATAGTTACTTCTGAAGAATATGCCGATAAGCATAAACTAAAAAAACTTGCCCGTATTAAATCAACTGCGGTTGCAGGCTGCGCGCCTGAAATTATGGGTATAGGCCCGGTTGGTGCTTCTGCCAAGGCGCTAGCTCGTGCTGGCCTAACGTTGAAAGATATCGATATATTTGAATTGAATGAAGCATTCGCGGCGCAAAGCCTTTCGGTCATCAAAGAAATGGGTATCGATATTAATAAAGTTAACCTTGATGGCGGCGCTATGGCGCTTGGTCACCCTCTTGGCGCATCTGGTGCGCGTATCACCGGCAAGGCTGCAAGCCTGCTTGCGCGTGAAGGTAAAAAATATGCTCTTGCTACAATGTGTATTGGTGGCGGTATGGGCGTTGCAACAGTTTTAGAAAAAATCTAATCAGGAAGAGAAAATGGCGATAAATAAAGTAGCAGTAATAGGTTCGGGCGTAATGGGCAGCGGTATAGCTGCGCACATAGCCAACAGTAATACAAACGTTATTCTGCTTGATATCGTACCGAAAGATGCAAAATCGCGCAATATGCTAACTGAAGGTGCAGTTGCAAAAATGGAAAAGGCTGACCCAGCCGTGCTTACCAGCCCGAAAAAAATGAAGTATATCGAAATCGGCAACATGGAAGATGACCTGAAAAAACTTGCTGATTGTGATTGGATAATTGAAGTGGTGCTGGAAGATCTTGCTATTAAACAGGCAACTTACAAAAAAATAAATGAGCACCGCAAAAAAGGTTCTATCGTATCTTCTAACACTTCAACAATTCCGCTGGAAAAACTAACTGCCGGCGTTGGCGGTGATTTCGAAAAAGATTTCCTTATCACGCACTTCTTCAATCCGCCGCGCTACATGCGCCTTTTAGAACTTGTTGTTGGTTCTAAAACCCGCAAAGATGCCGTAGAAACAATCCGCAATTTCTGTGATGTAAAACTTGGTAAAGGCGTTGTTCAATGTAAAGATTCCCCGGGTTTCATCGCAAATCGTATCGGTACATTCTGGTTAACGCGCGCGCTGAACGAAGCTATCGCGCAGAAAGCTTCTGTTGAGCTTGTAGATACAATGATGAGCAAGCCAATTGGCGTTCCAAAAACCGGCGTGTTCGGCCTGATGGACCTTATCGGTATCGATCTTATGCCGCTTATCGCCAAATCATTTTCTGCAAATTTAGCGAAAGATGATGAGTTCAATAAAATATTCAATCTGCCGCCTGTAGTTACTAAAATGATAGCAGATGGCTACACAGGCCGTAAAGGCAAAGGTGGTTTTTACACGCTTGAAAAAGGTGAAGGCGGTAAGAAAATTAAAAAATCTGTTAACCTGCAAACCGGTGAATATGCAGAATCTAAAAAGGCAAGGCCTGCTTCCGCTGAGGCTGGCAAAAAATCGCTTTCCGATATTTTCGCTATCGAAGATGCCGGTTCAAAATATCTGTGGCCTGTTCTGCGAGATACTCTTGTGTACGCCGCAAACCTTGCGGGTGTTATCGCTGATGAGATCAAAGATATCGATGATGGCATGAAGCTTGGCTACAACTGGAAATACGGCCCGTTCGAGCTGATAGATAGATTCGCAACCAAAGATAAATCCGGCGTACAGGTGTTTGCCGAAATGCTTGCGAAAGATGGCGTTGCAGTTCCAGCAATACTGCAAAAAGCTGGCAACAAACCGCTTTACGCAATTGAAAACGGCGAAAGAAAATACTTAACAATGGCCGCAACATACAAAGCCATTCCGTTCAACCCAGATGCTTGGGATCTGGCAGAAATAAAACTAAAATCTAAACCTATACTTAAAAACCCATCAGCCGCGTTGTGGGATGTGGGTGATGGTGTAGTGTGCTTCGAATTCACTTCAAAAATGAACTCGCTTGACCCGCTTATTCTTGAGCTTCTGGTTGAATCTACCGAACTGGTGAAGAAGAGCTACAAAGCAATGATAATCGGTAACGATGGTGATAACTTTACAGTTGGCGCTAATATCGGTGTGCTTCTGTTCGCCGCTAATACTGCCGCGTGGAAAGAGATCGATGGAATTATAAAACAAGGGCAAGATGCTTACATGGGCGTTAAATATGCTCCGTTCCCTGTTGTTGGCGCACCTGCCGGTATGGCACTTGGCGGCGGCTGTGAACTGCTAATGCACTGCGATGCGGTGCAGGCTCACGTAGAATTATATTCCGGCCTTGTGGAAGTTGGCGTTGGCTTTGTTCCGGGTTGGGGCGGCTGTAAAGAATATATTTACCGCCAGATCGCTAAACGTCGCGCTGATGATAGCTGGGCGGCAAAATTCGGTGGCTGGTTCAGCTGGATACCACTTGCAAAAACATGGTTCAATGTTATGCCGCCATTCGGTGAAGCGATGATGAATATCTCTACCGCTAAAGTTTCCAAGTCGGCAGAGGAAGCAAAACGCATGCTTATCCTGAATGAAAATTCTGGCATTACCATGAACCGCAGCCGCGTGCTGGCAGATGCTAAAAAGAAAGCGCTTGCCATGGTTCCAAACTACAAACCTCCAGTTACGCATAGCATTAATCTGCCGGGCCAAACTGCCCGCACTGCGATGGAAATGCGCATGAAAGATATGCACAAAATGGGTCAGATAACAGATTACGATCTAACTGTTACGCGTGCATGTGAGTGGG
>CAZLZP010000094.1:0-4986 GCA_964564045.1 uncultured Rickettsiales bacterium | reverse complement strand
ATGATTCAAGGTTGATACCAAACAAAGAAAAGGGCTCTGAAACGAGCCCTTTTTTATTGCTTCATTTAATAATTATTACTCCGCTTTCTTCTTGCCCTTAGGCTTGGTGGCTTTTTTAGCCGTTGTTTTAGCTGGCTTGGCTTCAGTAGTTTCTGTAGCAACTTCTTCCGCCTTACCTTTGCCTTTTCTGCCACGGAAACCGCCACCTTTGCGTGGTTTTTTAGGGGTGTTAACTATCACTACGGCTTCATCTAAACCTATGGTGAATAGTTTATCAGGGTCTTTCAGCGAGTAATATTGCTTGTTGTGGAACAGGTAAGGGCCGAACATGCCAACCGAAGCCTTTATCTCTTCGCCACTTTCCGGGTGAATGCCAACTATGCGTGGTAGTGATAGCATTTGTTTGGCGTAAGTCATATCAATAGCGCTTACATCAACACCTTTAGGTATAGAAGCGCGTTTAGGTTTTACGGCCTTTTCTTTGCCTTTCCCTTTTTCTGCTGGCGCAGCTTCACCAACCTGCAAATAAAACCCGTACGGGCCTTTGCGAATGGTTATATCTATGCCTTCATCATTCTTGCCGATAACTTTTGTTTCGAACTTGGCGTATTCCTTTTTCTTCGCTTCCCTTTCAATTTTCTCTTCTGGGGTTTCGCCTTCAGCGATTGCTTTTTCTTCGGCTTTTTCGGCCATCATCTGATCGATATTTACAATATTATTACAATCAGGGTAGTTAGAGCAGCCAAGGAATGCGCCGAATTTGCCGGTTTTAAGCTCCATTCTGCCTTTGTTACATTTCGGGCAGGTACGTGCTTTTTCAATATCGTCACCATGGAAGAATATATGTTCCATATCTTTATCTATGCTGGCAAGTACATCCTGAATCTTAACTTCCATTGCTTGATCAATGTTCTTTTTGAACGGCGTCCAGAATGTGCCCAGGGCCTTTTTCCAGTCGAGCTTGCCATCAGAAACCAGATCCAGCTCTTCTTCCAGATTAGCAGTGAAATCATACTCAACATATTTATGGAAGAAATCTTCCAGGAAATAAGTAACCAGCCTGCCGCGCATCTCAGGGGTAAATCTTTTCTTCTCAAGCTTAACGTAGCCTCTGTCCTGCAATACCGAAATAATAGATGCATAGGTTGAAGGGCGGCCAATACTAAGCTCTTCCAGGCGTTTTACTAAACTTGCTTCGTTGTACCGTGGAGGTGGTTGTGTAAAGTGCTGATCAGCGTGAGGGTTATCACCTTCCACATCTTTGTTGAATTCAAGCTTGTCGCCTTCAGTTAAATCAGGCAGGTAGCCTTCTTTGTCTTCATCCTCTTCATCATCAACATCTTCGCGGTATAGTTTCAGGAAACCATCGAACACTATGCTTTGGCCGTTAGCGCGGAAAGTGAATTTTTTATCTTCGCTTTTAATATCAGCATTAACCTGGTTAAGAATTGCCCCTTCCATCTGGCTGGCTACAAGGCGTTTCCAGATAAGCTCATATAATTTCAACTGTTCTTCATCTAAGTGCCTTGCAACCATATCTGGCGTGCGGGCAGGGTCGGTCGGGCGAATTGCTTCGTGGGCTTCCTGCGCATTCTTCAGTTTCGATTTATACATACGCGGCTTTTCAGGTACGTATTTATCACCGAAGTTAAGGCTTATAACAGTGCGTGCCCTTGCCAGTGCTTCCGGTGCTATATCAACACCATCAGTTCTCATATATGAAATCAAACCGGTTGTTTCACCGCCAAGTGTAACACCTTCATATAATTTCTGCGCTATCATCATGGTTTTCTTCACTGAAAAACCAAGCTTGCGTGAGGCTTCCTGTTGTAATGTAGAAGTAGTGAACGGAGGTTTAGGGTTACGTGATACCTGTTTCTTCTCAACCTCGCCAACAGTGAATTTCTGGCCTTTAATGGCATTAAGTATTTTATCAGACTGTTCTTTGTTCTTTACCGAAAGCTTATCAAGCTTTTCACCGAATGCGTTCATTAAATGCGTATCGAACGCTTCTTTACCGCCGGTTAAAAAGTTAGCGTGAACGCTCCAGTATTCATCAGCCCTGAAGGCTTCTATCTCGTTCTCGCGCTCACATATCAGCCTAAGCGCTACAGATTGTACGCGTCCTGCCGAGCGGCTTCCGGGAAGCTTGCGCCATAACACCGGTGATAAGGTGAACCCCACCAGATAATCTAAAGCGCGGCGTGCTTGCTGAGCGTTAACCAAATTCATATCCAGTTCACGCGGGTTTGCCATCGCGTTCAAAACAGCATCTTTGGTGATAGAATCAAACGAAACCCGTTTAACCGGGAAGTTCTTAGGAATAGCTTTATCCTTCTTCATCACTTCCAGAACGTGCCACGAAATTGCCTCGCCCTCGCGATCAGGATCGGTTGCCAGTATCAGGCTTTCTGCGCCATCTAAGGCATCTTTGATAGCCTTAACGTTCTTTTTGGCATCAGTATCCACCACGTACATCATCTCGAAGTCTTGATCAGGCAGAACAGAGCCGTTCTTAGAGGGAAGATCGCGGATATGACCGAACGAAGCCAGCACCTTGTAATCTTTGCCAAGATATTTTTCTAAGGTTTTGCACTTAGCCGGAGATTCTACTATTACAACGTGTTTCATTTATGACCTATTAACCGTATCACTTATCCAGTTTAAGAATTCTTTCGAACCGTCTTTTATATCAAGCATAATAATGCAGGGGTTCTCATAAGAGTGCATTTTCTTTATCATATGTTCTAGTTGTGCATACTTATCTTTGGTAGTTTTAAGTATTGTTACATATTCATCGCTAGTTTGAACAACGCCTTCCCACCAGTAAATGCTTGATATTTTTTGGGTAACATTCGCACACGCTGCGAATTTATCCTGAACAGCGCTTTCGCCTATTCTGAAGGCTTCTGGCTCACTTGGTGAAGTAACATAAACCAATATATATTCTTTACTGGACATTATTTTGTACCTCAACTTTTTTAGCAACGGCAACCATCGCTGGTTTCAAAACCCTTTCTTTCAGAGTATATCCGGCATTAATTAAACTTACTATGCAGCCATCTTCAAATTCGTTAGTTGGAACCTGCGCAATGGCCTGATGGAATTTGTAATCGAACTTATCACCCGCTTTTGGTGCAACACGTTCAATACCATGTTTTGCGAATACGCGTTTTAACTCTTCAATGGTAAGATCTATGCCGTGTAATATCTTTTTATATAACTCATCTTCTTCGCTTGGAATGGCATCACGCGCACGGTAAATATCTTCCGATATGGCTATCATATCATTGGCAAAGCCTGAAACTGCGAATTCACGGGTATCCTTCAGGTCTTTCTGCTGGCGCACACGCATGTTCTGCATTTCAGCGAGCAGGCGAAGATTTCTATCTTCCAGATCTTTCACCTGATCTTCCAGGCTCATTTCAGGAGTAGTCTCTGCGGTATTTTCTACAACAGGAGATCCTTCAGATATCTCGTCTGCCACCTGTTTTTCTACAGAAATTTCTTCGGGCTTCTGCTCTTCGGTTCCATTATTTTTAGTTTGCTTTTTGGTCATAGTTAAATATGTTCAGTTCCGGCTATTAAATAGTGTATTAAATTTAAAATTCAAGGTATTTCAATGAGTTCACGTCCATCTGGCAGAAAGCATGACGAATTGCGCAAAATAGAGATAATACCAAACGCGGCAGAGTACGCCGAAGGCAGTTGCCTTATTTCCTTTGGCAGAACCAAGGTTCTGTGTTCTGCTACCGTGGAAGAGTTCGTTCCACCGTTCCTTAGGGGTAAGGGTGAAGGCTGGGTAACGGCTGAATATGGCATGTTGCCCCGTGCCACCCATAGCCGCGTACCGCGTGAGGCCGTAAAGGGCAAGCAGGGCGGAAGAACGGTTGAAATTCAAAGGCTTATTGGCCGCTCTCTGCGTGCGGTTATCGATACCGAAAAGCTTGGCGAGCGCCAGGTTACTATTGATTGTGATGTTCTGAACGCTGATGGTGGTACACGCACCGCATCAATTACCGGTGGTTATGTTGCGCTTTATCTGGCGATGAAAAAGCTTAAATCGCAGGGCAGGGTGAACCAATTCCCAATAATAGATTCTGTGGCAGCCATTTCATGCGGCATATATAAGGGCGAGCCCGTGCTAGATTTGGAATATACCGAAGATAGTAACGCGGCGGCAGATGCCAACTTTGTTCTTACTGGTTCCGGCAAAATTATCGAAGTTCAGGCCACCGCCGAAGAATACGCTTTCGATGACGAACAATTTGAAGGTATGTTCAAACTTGCACGAAAAGGCATTGCGGAACTTATCGAGATTCAGAAGAAGGTTATTGGTTAAAAATTGTGATTAGCAGCTTATAGCTGCTTCACCCTGCGGGCTATTCCGCTTTGCTACATAGTCCAATTTTTGATGTGTCAAAAATTGTCAAACCCGTACTTCTCTTTCAGCATTTCTTTTACATCTTCGGGAACTTCATCGCCGTAGCCGCTGGCAACTATTTTACCGTAGTCGGCAAGATCGTAGCTGTCACCGGGTTTATGGCCAAGGAACTGTTCTTTCTTATCCTTATCAACCAGAATGAAATACCATGCGGTTCTGTTGGTGGTATCTTTCCCCATTACCTGGTAGCATAAATCACTGCGAGAACGTATCAGGTGGTCCATGAAGCTGTTCTTATCGCGCTCCAGGTGGCCATCGTCATCTTCCAGATCATCCTTCGGGCCGATGGTCTGCTTTTCTTTTGCTTTTTCAACCGCAGACTTCTTTCCGCCAAGTTTTTCTAAAAATGATTTTTTTTCTTCGGTCATACTTCCGGCTTGTTTCAATCTACTGTATTATAATGTTGTAAACCTATAGTTTAACATTTTTTAACTTATAAACGTATGCAATCACCTCTGCAACTGTCTTATAGTGTTCAATTGGTATCTCTTCGTCAAGTTCTGCCGTTTCATACAATGCTTTAGCAAGGTTTCTATTGGTTA
>CAZLZP010000093.1:3874-5111 GCA_964564045.1 uncultured Rickettsiales bacterium | reverse complement strand
TTCTGAATACTCTTTTATAAGCCTATGAAAATCATCAATAACATCCTGAGGCCCTACAATATCCCCTAACTTAAATTGCTTAGCTACTTTTCTGGTAAAGCTATCTATTAAAGGCATATCACCGCCAGCCACCTTCAAACTATTCAACCTTCCCTTCATTTTCTTCTGAACTTCATCCATATCTATCAGTGTAGTAATAGCTTCTTCTTTGTTTCTTACAATAGCTACAGCAAGTATATCAACGCCATCTCTGTGTATACGATCGCCTGGAAACTCTAACTTCCCAGCAAATCTATTTCTTGTTAAAGGATAATTATTTTTTATGGTAATATCGACAGCAGCATACATACCAGCAGCGATAACCGCCTGATAAGTTCCGTATGCATCTACTTGTAACTGCCGCCTAAATTTTATCTCAAGACACTCTTCAGGTATATTCGGTAAATTACCTACAATAAATGACTTACAACCTTTATCTCTTACCTCTTGAACAGCCTCTATCACACCTTCAGGAAAATATTTTTTTACCGAAGCTATTGCCAAATTTTTTTCTTCCTCAGTAAATTTTACATACATTGTACTTTTAGAATGAGCATCTACAATAGGCTGCAATGCCTCTTTCAAAGCATCGCGAGATTCATTAGTAAGGCAGAATGAAATAAGATGTAGCGCCATAAAATATTATTTTATTTAACCATTATACCGCAAATAGGTTAACAAAAGGTTAACGCTCTTTGTATTTTTTAATACATTGATATTACTAGCTTATTTCAAGCAAATGGCGCTGATTTGGCGGCCGGCGGTGGGCTCGCCTTTTATGGTGGCGCGGCGGAAGGAACAGAACTTTGCGGGCTGCGAAAGAGTATCTTCGTTAAGGATTTCAATTTTTTTAATGCCGCTTTGTTTTAGCTTTTTCTCGATATACCCGGGAAGGCTGAACATGTATTTTCCGGCCATTTTTCCGGTAAGAAAATAATCACGATTATCTTTCGATTCGGCAATAAAGTTATCGTAAAAGCCAGCATCTACTTCGTACGATTTCTGGTGAATGCACGGGCCAAGGCTTGCAACTATATTATTTGCGCCCTTCTCTTTCATCAGTTTTACGGTAGCTTCAATAATGCCTGAGCGCGCGCCCTTCCAGCCTGCATGCGCTGCGCCTATAATTTTTGCCGATTCATCATAGAACAATATCGGCCCGCAATCTGCGGTGATAATTCCGAGCGCTATGCCGGGT
>CAZLZP010000093.1:0-3845 GCA_964564045.1 uncultured Rickettsiales bacterium | reverse complement strand
ATTGCATCAGCCTCGGCAGAGATCTCTTCCGTTACGTACAGCGCTTTGTTACTGTGTATCTGCTTAAGAGTTACAAGCTTTTGTGCACCAAGAGTTTTAAGAATAAAATCTTTGTCTTCATCTTTAGTGAAGAAACCGTGTGAGGTTTTTAAGAGTGAAGAATGTAACGGCATGTTATATTTTATTTTCGCGTTCAAGCCTTTCGATAACATACATTATCAGCGAGTCGGAAATAAAATCGGTTTTAAGTTTATTGGCGTGCGAAATAACTTCCTGACAAACGAACGTTACATTACCAGGGTTTGCAGAACCCTTCTTTCCAAGCAGGCGCTTTACAGATTCGTAAGTAGAGAATTTAGTAGCATCATCTATTTCAGGTGATTTTTCATTAGGGCTTTCGTTCTGATGCGTTTCAAGAAGGTAATCTTCGTAAGAATCAAACCCGGCGGCAGCGGCCAGCCTATCAAGCGTTGCGGTACTTAGGCGCTGATATTCCTTTTTAGCAAGAAAGCGTGTAAGCGTAGAATCAGCCAGACCGGCAGATTTAGCCAATGCCGAAAGCGACATACCTGTTTTATTCTTAAGGTATTCAATATATTCTACGTGTTTTTTGCGATTAAGCATATATATCAGCCTGTTATATTAATTACAATTTAATGCAAATTTGCATTGACTTAATGCATTAATGCATATATATTATCTTCAAGCTTGATTCTACCACATAAAAGGTAGTTAAGCAATAATGCAGATTTGCAACATGTAAGTATTATGCATTTGGGGGAGTATTTTTATGCAAATTTTATGCAAAAAATCAATAACTAGAAAAGATATAGTTAAGATCAGATACTTAGAAGAGGAGTTCGACGAGAAAGCCTTGTGGAAAGCCGTGCTTTGCCAGGCAATAGATGATGCAACCTCTGGCTCTGGGCAAAGAAAACGCCTGTACGCAAAACGCAAAGCCATTAAATGGCTAACCGAAGATAATGAAGATTTCAGGATAGTTTGCCACCTTGCAGGCTACAGCCCCAAAATTGTGAAGGATAATATAAATGAAATGATAAAGCCTGTTTACGGCCTTGCAAAACCTAGGTCGAAGCAGATAGATTTATTTGAACTACTGGAGATAAAAACAGGTTAGCGGGTTATGTCCCTATCGGTATTGATGTTGTTATAGCGTTTGCCGGAAATGGCGATGCGGTATATCTGCATATTTTCCATTACACGCTGAACATAGTTGTTGGTTTCCGGGAATGGTATCATCTCTATCCAGTCTATCGCGCCTTCTAGGCCCATACGGCGAGGATCACCATTTGTTTTGAGCCATTTTTTAACGTTACCTTCACCCGCATTGTAAGATGCCGTGGCAAGTATGAACGAGCCATCGAACAATTTCAGACGGCTGGCAAGATACGAAGAGCCAAGCGTTATATTATAACGAGGATCGCCAGTTAGGCGGTTCTTATTGTACTGTAGGCCGGTTTTATGAGCCACCATTTGCGCAGTTGCAGGCATAAGCTGCATAAGCCCGCGAGCGCCTGCTGGCGACATTGCATCAGTATCGAATTCTGATTCCTGGCGAATTATTGCAAGAATATATTCAGCCGGTGGATTTTTAATTTGAGCGCCGTTAACTGAAAGTAGATTGAATACAGGATAAAGGGCGTTCATGATAACTTCACCAGTAACTTTGTAGATGTGCTTGGCAACGTTAAGTGAATAGCCGTAATTACCTCTATCAATGCCCATTTGGGCGATAAGCACACGCTCACCCGGAGATTTTGCAGATTCTGCCGCGGCCTTCAGGAATTCCTTGCCCAAAAGATTCTCACGAATTTCCAGCATTATGTACGCCGCCTTGGCAAGTTCGTTGCCGCGATAATTCACCAGGTCTTTCTTACTGACAGTTGAAGGTGATGGGAATGATGGAGAGCGCTTGCCCGCTTTTAACGCGCCAAGCTGGCCGTAGAAAACCGCAGGATATTTGGCTGCAACATTATACCACTTGCTGGTTTCAGACCGGTTACCCATTTTCTCAGCGCTTCTGCCCATCCAGTACGCGGCACGGGCAATGGTTATTGGTGTTTGCCCCGCATTATATACATTACGGAAGTGCAGCAGGGCCGTGCCTGCATCATGCTGGAAACGCAAAGCTAACCAGCCAGCCAGCCATTCATATTCAGAATATTTTTCTGAGTTCTCGGTGGTGAACGAGTGGAATTTTGCAAGCAGATATGCCTCACGATATTTTTTATGGCTCATCAGCTTTTTAATGGATTCCTTGCGAACAACATGCAGTTTTTCCGGATAATCTATTTTGTACGGCAACTTTTGAACAAGCTCGGTTATGCCTTCATCTATACCCCTATCGACACGCCATTTTATCCTATCGTAAATCAGGCCAGAGTTATTCTGTAATTGCGGCGAAACCTGTTTTATAAGCGCCTCTACGTTCTTTTTGCCAGCTATGAACGCAACCCGCGCTTCAAATAGTTTTTTGTAATCGTGGTTCACTATTCGTGCCAACCGGCTTGCATCAGATGTGCGCCTGTCTGTTAAAAGCCTATCTATACGACGCTCTATAGCGTTCTGATCAATTATAGTTTTGTAGGTAGTTAAATATTCCTGCTCAACCTCTTTGCTGAAGTTACCTTCTATCCACGCCTCTTTGATAAGGGTTGGTATGAAGTTATTATCGAAATTATATTTTTTGTAGGTTTTAACCATGGCCTCGGCTAAACGACGCTTGCCGTTTGAAGTTATAGGCTTACGGAAACGCATCTGCCTGATGGAAAGCGGAGAATCCATGGCGAACCAGCGAATGATAGAATCAGGGTTGGTGTTATCGTTCATCACCCCCTCGGCGTTCGACCTTAATATGGCCATTTGCGGCCATGTTGGATTTTCACGTATGAACTGGGTAACATCTTCAAAATTAAGCGCCGGACTGCCAGATACATATTGGTTCCATTTCAGTATCTTTTTAAGTGTTTGGTCCTTAGGGCGGAAACTTTGCAATATGCCCGACTGCCACCTGCGGGCGCGAGAATCTTGTATCACCTTGTTCAGGTGGTTCATCTCGGCACGCGAAACAGACCACACATGTACGTTGGAACTTATTTTAGCGCTGGCAGGCAGTTGTAATAAAAGGATTGTAAAAACAACAGTTAATGTATATAAAACCTTTCGCATTAAACCATAAATTAAATTGGCAAAAAATGTTCAAAGGTTCGTATACAGCACTAATAACTCCATTCAAAGCAGAAAATGTTTATGAGGTGGATTATGATGCATTTGGAAAGCTTGTTGAAAGACAAATAGCTGGCGGAACGCACGGTTTGGTACCATGCGGTACAACCGGTGAATCGCCCACCCTATCTAACACTGAGCACGATAAGGTAATTGAATATTGCATAAAAGTAACAAAGGGCCGTGCAAAAATTCTGGCCGGTACAGGAAGTAATGCAACCAGCGAAGCAATTGAACGCACACTTCACGCACAACATGCCGGAGCTGATGGCGCTTTAATAGTTACACCGTATTATAACAAGCCTACGCAGGAAGGAATTTTCCAGCACTTTAAGGCGATACATGATGCAACGAACATCCCTATAGTTATTTATAATATTCCCGGCCGCAGCGTTATTGATATTAAAGATGAAACCATTGGAAGAATTGCAACCCTTAAAAGAGTGGTTGGCGTGAAGGACGCAACCGGAGATTTAAAACGCCCGGTAAGTGTTGTGGCGCACCTGCCAAAAGGCAAAGAATTCTACCAGCTGTGTGGTGATGATGAAAACGCGGTGAAGTTTAACCAGCTTGGCGGCGTTGGCTGTATTTCTGGTGCA
>CAZLZP010000092.1:0-5118 GCA_964564045.1 uncultured Rickettsiales bacterium | reverse complement strand
ATTCATAGAGGGCCTCGTCCTTCATCGCCACCAAGCTTAATGGCTCTAGCAATTTTGAAGTTTTCTTCGTTGTTGTTGGATTGATAAAGTCTATAACACATGGCGAGCACAAACTTAGGCTTGCAATAGTATCGCCAAAGCATGGTATGCAATCTGTGTGTGCCGAGATTCCCTGCCCCGCCTGATACTCATTTATAATTACCTGGTCTGGAATTTTTTTGAATATTTTTTTCTGGTATAAACTTTCGGCTAATTCTTGCAGCCAGCTTGGCAAATGGCCTATTTTTAAATCTGCGGTAACTTTTCTTGCGGTATAATCATACTTCCAGCCATAATGCTGAATCCTTCTTTTCAGGTCATCTAACCAAGGTTGAGAGTCGATTAGCTTAACAAGCTCTTCTGCTTTTTCAGGGGGTATAAAATTACGGATATAGCTTAAACCAACAATCTCAGGTTCAGATAAGGGTTCTAAATTTAGTAGGTTCAATTGCATCAAAGGTTCTTTCTGAAAACTAGCGTTTTAAAAGATTTATAATCTTCAATGGCGCTATCTTCCTCGTTTGTCATAGTGTGATTATATCCAGCAAAGTCATTTGGGTCAAATTTATAAACCTTAGGTTTTAAAAACCCCGCTTCTTTAGCCGCTTCGTCAAAAGAAAATGCGCCATCATAATATGTGCTATTAACAACAGATATTATCACACACCCATTAGCAAAGAGCTGATTGTTGGCGCTATTTAAAAAATCACGAAGAAGTATAAAATTCGGATTTCGACCCTCTTCGGCCTCTCTACTACCTGCATTAGGAAATTGAAAAATTATGTTATCAAACTTTTTATTACCAAAACAACTTTCTAATTTAATAGCATCTACACCATAGAAGATGCCTGCCCCGAGCCTGCGCAAAATCTTTGAATTGTTCAAAGCCTCCTCGGAAATCTGAGATTCAGTTTCGTAAACTGTTGAGGCAATGTCTGCTCTTGTACCAGATAATTTTTTAGTAATCGCCAAGGAAAAGCTAAAATTCCCTTCACCTACAAATAGTGTTCTTTTTGATTTAGCTACGGAAACAAAATTAAAGCTTTCGAGGCTTTTTATGAATAACGAGCTTATAAACTCGTCAATCTTTTTAAGCTTTCTTACATCACTTATTAGGCCAAGGTCTATAGTTTTGCTGAGTATAAGTTGATTTTTGACTGCCAATTCTAAGACTGCGCATTTGTAAATATCATTCATAAACATCCTTTAAGGTATTTTATCTGATAAATTGGTATCCGGAAGGGGGCAAACAGGATATTATTTAGAATGGCTGAAAAGGCCGAGGTGGCCTAATTATCTATTTCCAAAACCTTATTTCTATTGGTTTCACCCTTAATTATTTTGAAACGTGATTTGGGAATATCTAAAAAATCGCTTAATATCTCTATCACCGCCTTGTTGGCTTTGCCGTCTTCCGGCGGCACATTTACCCACACCCTGTAGTGGTCGTTTCCGTGCTCATCGGGCAACAAATCCTTCTCTGCCCTTGCCTTAGAGGCTTTTGGCGTAACTTTTACCGAAATTCTTTTCACTTTGTTTCAATTAAGTTTTATATTGTTATACCATATGCAGGCAGCTATCCAAATGAATAGAGAAAATCTTACACTCGAACCGCATAATAATTTATATCTTGCACCTTATGCATGTTTTTCCAGCAGGTCGCGCGGCAGGCTTATAGATGAAGCCTTACCAAATGTGGGCCGTTCAGAATTCCAGCGCGATAGAGATAGAATTTTACATTCAACAGCATTCCGCCGCCTTGAATATAAAACGCAGGTATTCCTGTATAACGAAGGTGACCATTACCGTACACGCCTTACCCATTCTCTGGAAGTTTCGCAGCTTGCACGCTCTATCGCCCGAATTCTATGCGTAGATGAAGATTTGTGTGAATCTGTAGCTATAGCGCATGATATGGGCCATACGCCTTTTGGCCATGCTGGCGAATACGCTCTGCAGGAATGTATGGAAAATTTTGGCGGGTTCGATCACAATGCACAAACAATTCGCATTCTTACCAAGCTGGAAAGAAAGTATGCTAACTTTGAGGGCTTAAATCTTTCCTGGGAATGTTTGGAAGGTGCCGCTAAGCATAATGGCCCTGTTTTAGATGCGCCTCGTGCGCTTGAAGAATACAATAAAACCTACGACCTTGAACTTCATACTTACGCAAGCATGGAAGCACAGGTTGCGGCTATCTGCGATGATATCGCCTATAACAGCCACGATATTGAAGATGGTATCCGTGCAAAATTATTCACTATTAATGATCGTGCCGACCTGCCAGTTATCTCTGAAGAGATAACAAAGTTAAGAACCTCTCACCCGAATATTGAAGATCTGGTTCTGATAAACGAAGTTCGCAGCACTTTCATTAAACACATGCTGAATGACATAACCGCGCAAACCAGAAATAACATTACAAAACTTAAAATAGAAAATTGTGATGATGTGCGCAATGCTGGCCAGCAAACGGTTCACTTCTCTGATAGCTTCCTGGAAAAAATGGATGATATCCGCGATTTCCTTTTTGAAAAAATGTATCGTCATCACAAGGTTATGATAATGACCAACAAGGCTAAAAGGGCTGTGAAGGAGTTGTTCGAATTCTATCTGGAAAACCCGGAATGTCTGCCGCCGCAATTCTTGAAAGGTATCGATATTAAAAATAAAAATGATGTTGCTGTTACCATAGCCGATTTTATTGCCGGCATGACAGATCGCTATGCCTTCCGCCAGCACGCAAAAATATTTGATAATAGTATAACTAATTTATGAAAATAGAAGACTACGGCATAGTTCTTTCTACCAGCAAATTTGGTGATTCTTCTCTGCTGGTCAAAATACTCAGTAAGGAGCATGGCCCTGTAAAAGGACTGGTTAAAGGACAAAGAAAGAACGGTACTATTATTCAATGCGGTAATTACGTTCACTTTACGTGGAGCGCAAGGCTTTCGGAGCATTTAGGGCTTATAGCTCCCACCCTTGAAAGAGCGTATCCTTTGCTGTGTTTTTCGGAATATACCAAAATACTAAGTATATCCTCCCTGTGCTCACTGGTAGATTCTCTGATACCAGATAGGGAAGTTAGCCTGGATATATTTGAAAGATTTAAAGCATATCTTGATGATATAAATACAGAAAACTGGCTTAAGAACCATGTACTTCTAGAATTATACATTCTTGAGAAGGTAGGTTTTGGGCTGGATTTTGAAAGATGTTCAGTAACCGGCACCCAGAATAACGTTACTTATATTTCACCAAAAACCGGCTCGGCAGTATCAAAAGAGGTGGGCGAACCATACAAATCTAGGCTATTTCCTATACCCTCGTATTTCTTTGAAGCGGCAGAAAATCTGCCCCATTCAATGAAGGAAGTTATTGACGGGCTTGAAATTACCAGATATTTTCTCGCGAAACATTTCTTTGCCGAAAGCTTGGCCAGAATGCCTGCTTCTTTCGTGCAGTTTAGAGATGAAATGAATAGAATGTTTGATGTCGAAAAACGAGAAAATAGAGATTATCAATTTTCGGGAAGTTCTCAGTGAGAAGTACCTTGCCTATGCGCTTTCTACAATTACCTCTCGTTCCCTGCCCGATGTTCGTGATGGCCTAAAGCCGGTTCACCGCCGTTTGTTGTGGGCAATGCACCTGCTTAAGCTCGACCCTGATTCCGGATTCAAAAAATGCGCCCGTGTTGTGGGTGATGTAATAGGTAAATACCACCCGCATGGTGATGTTGCCGTGTATGATGCCATGGTGCGTTTAGCGCAAGATTTCTCGGTACGCTACCCACTGGTTGATGGTCAGGGTAACTTCGGCTCGATAGATGGCGATAACGCCGCCGCAATGCGTTACACGGAAGCAAGGCTTACTGATGTTGCAACTTTCATGTTGCAGGATATAGACCAGAACACCGTAGATTTTCGTCCAACATACGATAACCAGGATGAAGAGCCGATGGTTCTTCCTGCATATTTCCCTAACCTGCTTGCGAACGGTAGTGAAGGTATTGCGGTGGGCATGGCAACAGCAATTCCACCTCATAACGCTGAAGAGCTATGCGATGCATTACTTCAGCTAATTAAAAAACAAAGCAGCACAAATGCTGAATTGCTTGAATATATTCAAGGCCCAGATTTCCCAACCGGTGGTGAACTAGTTGAAACAAAAGCAAGCATTCGCAGTGCTTATGAAACCGGCCGTGGGTCCTTCAGGCTTCGCGCCAAATGGAAGGTAGAAGAATTATCGCATAACCAGTATCAGATCATTGTTTACGAAATTCCTTATCAGGTTCAAAAATCTCGCCTACTTGAGAAAATGGCTGATAGTTTAGAGAACAAAAAAACACCTCTTCTTGGAAATATAAAAGATGAATCAGCCGAAAATATTCGTGTTGTTCTGGAACCAAAGAACAGAAATGTAGACCCAGAGATTCTGATGGAATCTTTGTTCCGCTCTTCCGACCTAGAGATCAAATACGGGCTTAACCTAAATGCGCTTGATAAAAATGGCGTACCACGGGTAATGAGCCTGAAAGAGGTTCTGGAAGCATTCCTGGAACACAGAAAAGAGGTTCTGGTTCGCAAAAGTAAATATCGTTTAGAAAAGATAGAAACTAGGCTAGAGATACTGGGTGGTTTACTTGTTGTTTATCTTAACCTAGATAAAATAATAAAAATTATCCGCGAGGAAGATGACCCGGCGGCTGTAATGATGAAAAAATTCGACCTGACAAAAAACCAGGTTGAGGCTATATTGAATACCCGCCTTCGCTCACTTCGTAAGCTTGAGGAAATGGAAATAAGGCGTGAAGACAAGCAGCTAAAAGAAGAAAGAAAGGCTCTTAAAGAATTATTGGCTGATGAAAAATTGATCAAGAAAGAGATATCAGACCAGATAAAAATAGTGCGTGATAAATTCAGCAAGAAAACCAAACTTGGCAAACGCAGAACCTCTATTACTCATAAAGCACTGGCTACAACGGTTATCTCCGTAGATGCCTTCATCGAGAAAGAACCTATAACCATTGCTATGTCGGAACAAGGATGGATAAGGGCATTTAAAGGGCATGCGGTA
>CAZLZP010000091.1:4212-5125 GCA_964564045.1 uncultured Rickettsiales bacterium | reverse complement strand
GGACATCGCCCTTTCACGGCGGCAATACGGGTTCGAATCCCGTTGGGGTCACCATCTTTAATTAATTGATTTGCAAGATTATTCAAAAGAAAACGGCCTTTCCACTAAATCATGAAAAAGCCGTTTGGGTAATATTTGGGTAATATACGTTATTAGTTTTCTGTACCATTTCTCTGCTGTATCCTTACATCAATCCAGGAATCAACTTCATCTACTATCCAGCCAGCAGCACGTTTTCCAAGCCTAATAGATTTTGGGAATCTATTTTCGTTCATATATTTGTAGATAGTTGAACGACCGATTCCAGTACGCTTAGAAACTTCCTTTATTCTAATGATCTGAGCTGACATAAAAAACCTCCTTGATAGTGTTGATAAGAAGATAATTATATTAAGCAAAGTAATTGAAATCCAACAATTTATTTACTGGGACACGCCAAGATTGTCCATCTATTTGAGAGAGAAAGAAATATATTTTTTCCTGGGGGCATAAATACCAACAGTACCCCCATTTAGATCCATAGAACTCTATATGACAGCCTATTAATCAATCCTTACTAACCAATATTCCATGACTAATAGACTGATATTAAACAATTATTATTTTAAATATATTTCTTATAAATCAAAAGGATAATAGATTTAATGCTTAAAATAAATCTTGAAAGAGCCGGAGGATCATACTCCGACGGCAAGTGATTGTTTAATAAATAAAATAATAAGAGAAGTTTTAAGAAAGAAGAAGGGGGGTTGAAGGCTATTTATATTTATTATAAGTACCCTCGAAAATATCTGATATTAAAATTGGAATTCTTGAACATATCTAAGACATGACCAACTTTTTACTTAAAGCTGGAATGATGCTGATGTTTATCGCTGGGGTGTATTTTTCTCACAGGCATGTATTTTAGCAG
>CAZLZP010000091.1:0-4202 GCA_964564045.1 uncultured Rickettsiales bacterium | reverse complement strand
GTTTATAACTAATTGATATATATATCTTTGATGAAGTAAAAAACTTGCGTTTCGTTAACACTTTATTAACCTTTTTGTGTTATAATAACGGTGTAACATATAGGGACAATATATGAGTGAAACTAAGCATAAAGCTAAAGCAGAATATTTAAATGAAGCAGATGCAACAAAAGTGGTTAATGCTTTAAACGAATCAAGCTTTAATACAGTTCTTGGTTTAAGTTATACCGCTAAAGAAAACATCTACAGTGCGCATGCTGATAGATACCAAATTGTATTGAATGAAGAAAAATCGGCTGGCAAAGAGCTAGCTGGCACTTATAACCCTGAATTAAGTGTTTTGCTAAAAAAATATTCTAATGACAATATAAGTCTTTATGGCGGCACTATGTCTTTCTCAGAGGAGGGTAGAACCAATCTGGTGATACAAAGTTTTACCAAAGAAGAAGTTAGAAAGGCCATTACTGATATTCATGTGAAGGCAGCAGATGATGCTATAGCTAAGGCGAAAAGTGGAAGCCTTTTTTCGTTAAACCGAGTATTATCTAGTGTAGGTTTTGAGGAAGTTCCTGAAGCCTCTTTTAATACTTATTTAGGAAGGCAAAAAGTATAAGATTATAGGTTATGCCGACATCTCCCCATGCTTCTCAATTATCTGATTAAAATATTATAATGCTAATCAACTTTCTTAACGCCCAATACAGGTGTAATCTTAGCTATTATATTCCCTGCGGTTGGTGCTGCATTCCAACCAGCAGTATTAAATCCAGAAGTTTCTGTAGAGCCTTTAGGTTCATCCAGCACTATCATAACCAGATACTCTGGTTTATTCATAGGGAACGCACCCACAAAGGTTGAAACAACATCCTTATCACTATACCTACCATTAGGTAGTATCTTAGCAGCGGTACCTGTTTTCCCGCCAACCATATAGCCCCCAACATTTGCTTTGGTTCCTGTGCCATCGGTAACAACTAACCTTAAAAAACTCTTCATTATATCAGAGGTTTTTTTACTAAATACCCTAATAGGCTTTTTATTGTACCCCTTGCTGTTTAGAGTGGGCTGGTAATACAATCCACCGTTAACTACTGCCGACATAGCAGCCGCAACATGTAATGGCGATACAGCAATGCCATGCCCGAAAGAGGCGGCTGCTAAATTTGCTTCACTAAAACCTTTCAGTTTTACTGGGGAATATTTATTACTCACCTCTACATCAAGCGGTTTAAAGAAATTTAGTTTATTGTAGTATCCATACATTTCAACAGCTCCCACCTTTTGCGCAATTTTAGAAGCCCCTATATTAGATGAGTAAACTAACACCTCAGAGGCGGTCAAAGGTCTATTCTGAGGCATAAAATCTGTTATAGTAAACCTATCTATCTTCATTGGGCTTGTAGTATCAAAGGTCATTTTTTCGTTAATCTTTCCTGTATCAAAGCCAGCTGCAACCGTAATAGGTTTGAATACTGAGCCTAGCTCGTAATTACCTGAAGTGATTATGTTGGTTGGAGCTTCTTCTGCACGATTCAAGCTAGATATAGCAATAATTTCACCGTTATTAGCATTCATAACCAATCCACCAACAGCCTTAGCTTTGAATTTCTTAACGGCGGAGCTTAGTTCATCATCTAGTATCTTTTGAACACTAGAATCTATCGTGCTATTAGCTTTTATATCTTCATTGATATTAGATAACTCATAGTTATTGCGAGAACATGAGGTTGCAAGAATTACTATTGCGAATGTTAGAAGTAAGTTTTTCATGGCTATCCTAATTACTTAGTTTTTAAAGAGCTTTATTCCCCAACAGATTCATCATCATAAAACATTATCCTTTCATTTGATTTTATCTTACCAGTTGCCCTTCGGTATTGTTCATCAACAAGATCGGCATCTACTATTTTTTTGGGATTAATTTTATTAGTTTTAACAATTAATTCTTCTCTTCTTTCTTCGGCCTCAGCTAGTTGCTTTTGTAATATTGTTAGTTCATTTCTTTTTTCATAATAACTAATAACCCCATTTCCGCCTAGTACGAGCTGACGGGCAAGGCTGATAAATATCACCCATATAACAAGGTACACTATAAGTTGAATGTTGTTAAAACCCGGATGTATAATGATACGTTTTAGCTTCATTTTATCTGCCTTTATGAGAACAGGGGGAATGTATCTTACTGAGTTTTCACTAATATGTCAATGCATTCTTTTTTAATGGGTTTTTAACTTTCTCTTTGTATTCCAAAAACTAGCCAGCTCAACCCCACTTAATTTCTTCATTCTATGTTGCCCATCAACTAGATATGTTATAGGCTTAAATTATGCAGATTAACATTAAAGAACCAACTGCCACCTCTGATCTCCGCTGGTTGTATGTTGATTTTAATAGTTACTTTGCCAGTGTTGAACAGCAGCTAAATCCTAAACTCCGTGGCAAGCCAATAGCGATAGTTCCAGTTCTTACAGATGCCACCAGTGCAATAGCAGCAAGCTATGAGGCAAAGGCATTCGGTATTAAAACCGGAACACCGATATATGAGGCTAAGAAGATGTGCCCCGGGTTAATATGTGTTCTAGCCAAGCATGAACGCTATGTAGAGTTCCACCACCGTATCATTGAAGAAGTTGGCAACCATATTCCAGTAAGTGTTGTAGCTTCCATTGATGAAGTTGCCTGTGAACTTATGGATAATGAATCTTCACCAGAACAAGCAACTAAAATAGCTAATTCAATTAAAAAGGGCATAGCGAAGAATATTGGTGAATATGTTAAGTGCTCTATAGGTATTGCACCTAACCGATATCTGGCAAAGATAGCAACTGATATGAAAAAACCTGATGGATTAACCATTATAGGAAGAGAAGATATAGAAAGCCGAATATTAACGCTACAGCTGCGAGATCTTCCTGGTATAGGCCGTAACATGGAAGTTAGGCTTAACAAGGCTGGCATCAGAAATATGAAGGATCTGTGGGCGTTATCATCCAAGGATCTAAAGAAGGCCTGGGGAAGTATCTGGGGTGAGCGTATATGGCATATGCTCCGGGGTTTGGAACTGCCTGATGAGAAAACCCAGAAACGCAGTATAGGCCATAGCCATGTTATGGCACCAGAACTAAGAACACCAAGCAAAGCAAAGTTTGTGGCACAAAGATTAACCCTCAAAGCAGCCAGCAGGTTACGCAGGCTAGGATATTATGCATCGGCATTACACTTCTCTACACGGCTAGAAAGCGGAACAAGGCTGGAAGGAAACATGCGTTGCCATCGTGCCCAGGATAGCGTTACATTCTCAAAGATGCTGGAAGCGATATGGGATAGCCTGAAACCAGAAATGAAAGGCCAGAGGTTAAAGAAGATATCTATCACTCTGCATGAGCTTACAGAGGTTAATACAGTTCAGGCGGATCTGTTCGATGCCATTCCTGATGAACTAGAGAACCAACGCCACAAATACGAGAACCTTTCTAATGCCATGGATAAGATTAACCATAAGTACGGCAGGGATAGTATATTGCTTGGAATGTTACCCACGCAGGGGAGAAGTTTCACTGGCACTAAAATAGCCTTCACCCGCATACCGGATATGGAAGAGTTCTTGGAGTAACTTAGGTTTAGTTATTCTACTCTTAATCAGAAAACCCAGAAACAATAGATGCTAGTCTGTTATTAGCTTATCAATAATTAACTTTCTTACTTCAGTTCCAAAATTGGCCTTCCGATTAAAGTAAGTTATAACATTACCATGAACTATGACCTCTTTAGGTGATGGCTTAGCAAAACCCCAAGATTTGTGTTTTCTTGGAATAATAATCAACCTATCTTTAGAAAGCTCTTTAAAGGCAATTCTGGCTTGTTCACTACTAGTAAGAACATTATGTAATTTTCCTTTATAAGTAATGGAATGATAAGGAACCAACTCTAATATTGCTATGTTGTTTGCAAAATACTTCTGGCAATTATAATCCGAACTTGATGTTTCTGCCTGATATTCCTTCATAAGTCTTTTAAACCTTGAAAACCAATAATTATATCCAGGATGAAAGGAGAGCTCTGGATCTAAATAGAAAAATGGGAACTCCTCTCCATCAAAATTCTGATATAAATTGGATCTGAGTTTCTTTTGAGACTCAGATCTTGCCTCCATAATATATTCATTCTTCCCTGTGCTCTGCCCAGGATTTATCATTAGAACG
>CAZLZP010000090.1:0-5456 GCA_964564045.1 uncultured Rickettsiales bacterium | reverse complement strand
CAGAAAAATATTGATAGACTGCGGACTTTTCCAGGGACTGAAAGAGTTGCGTCAGAAGAACTGGGAAAACGCCATAGATGCCCGCCATATTGATGCCGTTATATTAACTCATGCCCACCTGGATCATAGCGGATATATTCCATTTTTGGTTAAGAAAGGATTCAGGGGTAAAATATATTCTTCTTACGCAACTAAAGCGTTGTGCGATATACTTCTTCCAGATAGCGGGCACCTTCAAGAAGAAGATGCTTATGAGGCCAATCGCTATAATTACAGCAAGCACAAACCAGCATTACCTTTATACACCGCCAATGATGCAAAAGAATCGCTGGAGTATTTTTATCCGATAGACTTCGAAAGGGAAATGAAGCTATGGGACGGCCTTTCATTCACGCTAAGCAAGGTAGGACACATACTTGGGGCTTCTTTCGTGCATATAAAAACCGAAAAGAGCACTATGCTTTTTTCCGGAGATGTTGGCAGGCTTAATGATCCGGTAATGAAGCCGCCAAGTAAGATAAAAGAGGCGGATTATTTAGTGGTTGAATCAACTTATGGTGATAGGTTACACAGCAAAAAAGCGCCAGACGACGAGCTGGAAGAAATAATAAACAGTACGGCTGCAAAGGGCGGTACTGTTATAATTCCTGCATTTGCAGTAGGCCGGGCGCAGAGCATTCTGTATTATATCTATAAACTTAAATCAGAAAGAAGGATAAGTAGTATTTTGCCGGTTTTTCTTGATAGCCCTATGGCAATAGATGCTACAGAATTACTTCACATGTTCAAGAATGAGCACAGGCTTGATAAAAAGAAATGTGCCGATGTATGTGGTGTAGCCACCTACTTAAGAACAACAGAACAATCAAAAAGTTTAAATAGTTATGTAATACCTTCGGTAATAATTTCTGCCAGCGGTATGGCAACTGGCGGCAGGGTTTTACATCACCTTAAGCGCTTAGCGCCAGATAGAAGAAATACCATAGTATTGGCGGGGTTCCAGGCTTCCGGAACCAGGGGCGATAGGCTATTAAAAGGTGAGCGACAATTAAAGATACATGGTGGAATGGTTCCGGTTCTTGCTCGTGTGGAAAGCCTAAGTAATGTTTCGGCTCATGCAGATTATGGCGAAATGCTGGAGTGGTTAAGTGAAATCAAAACAAAACCTTTATCAGTATTTATTACTCATGGTGAAATTGAATCTGCAAGGTCGTTCAAACAAAAAATAGAAACTAAATTTGGTTGGAATTGTACCATACCAAAAATGGGGCAGACGTTCGAACTATAAAATTTTTTAGATGTTTAATAGGTTTACAGCTCTTTCTGGAACAGAACTGTATCAAGCCATTGGTTGAATTTGAAGCCAACCTTTAACAGGCGGCCGCGCTCAACAAAACCCATAGAAGAATGGAATTCAACCGATTCTTCGTTACCGGAATAAACCACGTTGGCTATCATCTGCTTATAGCCGATTTCTTTGCACTTTTGCATTACGGCGCTTAGTAAATCTGTACCAACTCCATTGCGAAGAAAATCTTTGCTAACGTAGGTAGATTCCTCAACTGTATAGCGGTAAGCGCTCCGCTTTCTATAAGGTTGTGCGTAACAATAGCCAACAACCTTGCCATCTGCCCTTGCCACCAGAAACGGCAAATTCTTTCCCAAAACCATTGAGTAGGTATCAAGTATATCATCAGCATTCGGGGCTTTTTCTTCTAAAGACGCAGTAGTGTTCTTTACGTAATGAGAATATATCTCACGAATTTGATCCAGGTCGGAAACCTTTGCTTCTTCTATTGTGAAATTAATGGCCATCTACTAGTTAGCATCTCTGTTAAAATTCATAATTTTAGCAATAAGCAAAATGAAGCAACTATCAATAAAAAATTTAACTATCTATCTTCAGGGCTGCAAGGAATGCGCTTTGTGGTATTTCTACGTTGCCAACTTCCTTCATGCGCTTTTTACCTTTTTTCTGCTTATCTAGAAGTTTGCGTTTACGGGTAATATCGCCGCCATAACATTTCGCAAGTACATCTTTACTCATGGAGCCGATAGTTTCACGAGCTATAACCTTGCCGCCAATGGCCGCTTGTAAAGCCACTTTGAATAGTTGCCTTGGTATAAGGTCCTTCAGTTTTGCTATCAGCGCACGACCTCTTGCTTCTGCCTGAGTTCTATGAACTATCATTGCAAGTGCATCAACCGGTTCGCCGTTAACAAGTATCGAAACTTTTACCAGATCGCTTTCTTCATAACCATCCATTTCCCAGTCGAAGCTGGCATAGCCGGAGGATATGGATTTTAAACGATCATAGAAATTAAACACAACTTCGTTCAGCGGTAATTTATATTCCAGCGTCGCACGTGAACCAACGTAGCTGTGGTTCAACTGCGTTCCGCGCTTCTTCATGCACAGCTCCATTACGTTGCCAATATATTCATCTGGCAGCATAATGGTTGCTTTAATCCACGGCTCTTCCATCTTCTCAATATAGTTAGGATCAGGGTAATCTGCGGCATTCTGAAGTTCTATTACGGTGCCATCTATCTTGTAAAGTTTGTAAAGTACGCTTGGCGCAGTGGTTATCAGGCTTAAATTATATTCGCGTTCCAAACGTTCCTGAATAATTTCCATGTGAAGCAAACCAAGGAATCCGCAACGGAAGCCTAAGCCCAAAGCGGTAGAGCTTTCCTGCTCGTAATGAAAGGAAGAATCGTTCAGATTTAATTTAGCGATAGCATCTTTTACATCATCAAAATCGGCGGCATCAACCGGGAATAACCCGCAGAAAACAACCGGCTGGCTTGGTTTGAAGCCGGGCAGGGCCTCAGCGCACGGATTTTTATGTTCGGTGATTGTATCACCCACTTTTGTATCGGAAACGCTTTTAATATTCGCAATGAAGAACCCAACTTCACCCGGCCCAAGCTGGTTAACCGCAACTTTTTTCGGCGTGAACACACCAACATTATCAACATCGTTAGTGGTGTTGTTCGACATGAAACGCAGGCGCATGCCCTTTTTCAGGGTTCCATCAATTATACGTACAAGTATTATAACGCCAAGGTATGTATCGTACCAGCTATCAACCAGCATGGCTTTTAACGGTGCATTCGCATCACCAACCGGTGCAGGAATTTTTTTCACCACCGCTTCAAGAATCTCTTCCACACCTTGTCCGGTTTTTGCAGAAGCCGCTATTGCCTCACTTGTATCAAGCCCAATAACCTCTTCAATTTGCGTTTTTACCTTCTCAACATCGGAAGCGGGAAGATCTATCTTATTCAATACCGGAATCAATTCATGCCCTGCATCTAGTGCTTTATATACGTTTGCCAGTGTTTGCGCTTCAACGCCCTGAGAAGAATCTACCACCAGAAGGCTGCCTTCGCATGCAGCCAAACAGCGGCTTACTTCATAGCCAAAATCTACGTGGCCAGGGGTATCCATTAAATTCAATATATATGTTTCGCCATCTTTCGCTTTGTAGTTAAGGCGCACCGTTTGCGATTTTATGGTTATGCCACGTTCGCGCTCAATATCCATGCTATCAAGCATCTGGGTTTTCATTTCCCTGTCTTCAACGGCGTTGCAGGCCTGTATAAGCCTATCTGCCAGGGTACTTTTACCATGATCTATATGGGCTACTATCGAGAAATTACGTATTTTGCTTAGTTCGGTTGCCATTAAATTCAATTATATTTTTGATAGAGCTTCTATATTGATATCTGGCGGAATTTCAAGGTATTTAATTGTAGGAAGGGAGTATTTTTGCGGGACCTTCTGGAAATTTCATGGCGTCTTTCATTTGGAGAATAACACTGTCAATGATAACTTGTGTTTGCTGAGCGGCTCCAACCCCTGTTAATTTACCAAGCTCTCTGTCAAACAGTGTTTCAATATCTTCAAACTTTGTTCTTTTTTTCACCACAGCTTTTAGATCTACTTTTGGCAAAAAATCTACAACTTCTTGCTGAAAGCCCGCCATTTCAGGATCTTTACTAAGGTCTTTGATTATTTCTATCTTGCTCAAAGTTAGCTGGGTCTCAAAAAATACCAAATGTTCTTTCAGATCGGGATTGTTTTTTACAGCGGGCATAACAAACCTTTCATGCAATATATATTCCGTAGCAGAAGTTTCCAAATCATCTAAATTACCAGGGTAATTCATCGTTCTTTTCAAAATATTGATAAGAAACTCTTCTTTTTTATCTTTCTGGATAGAATCAAAATACTGCATATAAAGATACGCGTGCTTATAAGCTGCATTGATATTGCCGTTTATATGTGCAGCTAACTTGTGTTCCTCGCTGGTGCTGCCATGAATAATCAGCTGTCCATTTTCATGCGAAGCTGGCAGGCCTGATTCCTTCGCAATTTCCACGAGCAGCTCTGGGTAATAATGATTTCTTATATCATCATCACATACAGACTCTTTCTTTTTCAGTCTTTCAGCTAATTTTTTAACAAATTTTTCGGTGAATTCCCCTGCAAACGATGGGTTCATTTGTCTCATGGCTTCTACAGCACTGCCATAAGAGTCGAGTGTCTTTATAAAATCGGCAAAGGCCTGGCCTGTTAATTTGGGATTTTTTTCAAAATCCATGTTTTCCCCTCAGCAATAATATCTGGAATAAAGTACCATAAACCGGCTTACAGGGCAAGGAGATACTTACATTTTCCCCTTGCTATATGGCTTTAAAGGTGTATACTAACCCTCCGGCCTTTGCAGATATAAATTATCGTGAAAAATAATTTAAAATAGGTGTTGACACACCAGTTTCTTATATCTATAAGGTGCCTTCCTTCAGCCCACAAAGGCTTGAAGAAAATGTTCTTTAAAATCGTTAATTATCAGGAAATGAAGACGGCGGAGTTTAGAACTCACGTTCTAGGTAGCGATATAATATATAACGTTATACTAGAGCAGGTTTTATTCTGGCTTAATCGCGGAATATACTGCTCATCATACTTCGTCGAATTTATTTCACGCAATATCGTTCGCAAGAACGGTATTTAATAGTATGCAATGTATAGCGTAAGGAATTTTTTTGTACAAAAAAAGTTCCCAATCAATTTTAAAATTTGAGATGGTTTGATGTCCGAAGGCTATCCCGCAAGGGAACAAGTAGGCTCAAACCGCTAGGTTAAATTTTCTTATGATGGCCGAAAGGCTAAAAACATGAGAGTTTGATCCTGGCTCAGAGTGAACGCTGGCGGCAGGCTTAACACATGCAAGTCGAACGCACCGCAAGGTGAGTGGCAGACGGGTGAGTAACGCGTGGGAACCTTCCCTTTGGTTCAGGATAGCTCCGGGAAACTGGAATTAATACTGGATAAGATCTACGGATGAAAGATTTATCGCCGAAGGATGGGCCCGCGTAAGATTAGCTAGTTGGTGAGGTAATGGCTCACCAAGGCAATGATCTTTAGCTGGTCTGAGAGGATGATC
>CAZLZP010000089.1:291-5509 GCA_964564045.1 uncultured Rickettsiales bacterium | reverse complement strand
CTGCTCAAAAAATTCGCACCGAGCTTTTCTGGCAGAAAGAAAACTGGTTCGGTGTTATGAATACAATTGAAGCACGCCTTGGCGAACTTAGAGAAACAAAACCCCTGCCCCTAACAAAAGGTGAATTGAATGATGTTAATCGCCTGCTGGTTGCCTATTCTGCACAGGGAGAAAATAAAAAACTGCTGGCTATCAAGAATGAGTTCCTGGTACGAATTCCAACACAAGATGATGAATTACTTTTTGATTACCTGACCAATGGTAGCAAACCGCTTGATTATAACAACTTTGAAAGCACTGTAGAATTAAGCGATATGGAAAGGTTTCTTAATGAGTACAGCTTTCTGCCTGGGCAGGACTGGCAAAGTGTAATAGATATTCTTGAGCCAAAAATGCCTGATCTTGCCGTTATTCCCGTTGATGAATTAAGTCGTGAGAACAAGCTTGATGTTGTTAAACTGGCCATTGCCTATTCTATGCTTGCAGCGGGGGAAGATAAGGTAGCTATAGATATGAAGAAAAAAATTGCCGATCTTACCCGTGATTTTAAAGATATTCGCGTAGACAGGGTTACGATTGATGCCTTCAATATATTTGATGACAAATACATGCCAAAAGAAAATGACGCCGTATTTGAAGGTAAGATTAAAATGACAGATATTTTTGCTTTTGTTGATTATTATAAGCGCGCAAATAAATTCTCGGAACTTAATATAAGCATTCGCGATAAATTTACGAATTAGTTATGAAAGATTTTTTTAGGGTAAGATATGCCCAGCAACATACAAATTTTTTGATCCTGGCATCTTTTGCCACTTTTATAACGATATATCTTCTTGGTTACCTTGCACAAATTTCCGGTTACCCTATTCTTACTGCCCCGCTTGGCGCCAGCTGTATTATAATGTTTGGATTTTATGGACTGCCTATTGCCCGCACCAGAAATGTTCTACTTGCTTATGCAATTGCCATCGCTGCAAGTTTTATCGCACCATCTGAATTATGGGGATTAGCTTTAGCCGTTTCTTTAACTTTATTCATAATGATAAAAATAAACTTTATTCACCCACCTGCCGGCGGCGTGCCTTTTATATTGCACTATATGCATCTGCAACCGCAAGATTTTGTTATTGGCACAACAATGGGGGTTTTGGCTATAATTCTAGTTTCCATACCCTTCCGTAACATTGTAGATAGCGTGATCCTTAAAAAACCGAAGCAGTAGCTTATAATTACCTTCTAAAGCAACCTTTACCGGCATAGCGCGGGGCGTTCAGGAATTCTTCAATACGAATAAGTTCGTTGTATTTTGCAGTTCTATCTGCCCTTGAAAGCGAGCCAGTTTTTATCTGCCCGCAATTTGTAGCCACCGCAATATGAGAAATGGTTGTATCCTCGGTTTCACCACTGCGGTGAGAAAGAACTGATGTATAGCCACTAAGGTGAGCCAAACGAACTGCTTCCATGGTTTCGGTAAGCGTACCAATTTGGTTAACTTTAATAAGGATAGAGTTAGCCAAGCCATCTTCAATACCCTTTTTAAGAATGGTTGGGTTAGTAACGAAAAGATCATCACCCACTAGCTGAATTTTTTTGCCAAGGGTTTTGGTAAGTGTTTTCCAGCCACCCCTATCATCTTCTGCCATACCATCTTCAATTGAACGGATAGGATATTTACCCACAAGCTTTTCGTAATATTCAACCATTTCATCAGATGAAAGGCGCTTGCCCTCACCTTCCAGAATATATTTACCACCGCTATTGAATTCTGTAGCCGCAGCATCAAGCGCGATAACGATATCTTCACCAGGAACATAGCCCGCAGCATCAATAGATTTCATGATGTAATCAAGCGCCTCTTCCGAGCTTTTCAGGTTTGGGGCAAAACCACCTTCATCACCCACAGCGGTTGAATGTCCTTTTTCCGCAAGCTTGCTTTTTAAATTATGGAATACTTCCGCACCCATGCGAATTGCATCACGTATGTTTCGCGCAGATACAGGCATTATCATGAATTCCTGAATATCGATTGGGTTGTTAGCGTGAGCACCACCGTTGATGATGTTCATCATTGGAACAGGCAACGTATTACCCTGTGTACCACCTAAATATGTACATAACATTTGGCCAGAGCTTTTAGCCGCAGCTTTAGCAACCGCCAGTGATACACCAAGAATAGCATTAGCGCCCAAGCGGGATTTGTTTTCAGTGCCATCAAGCGCTATCATCGCCCTATCTACCGCATCTTGCCATGAAGCATCCATGCCGATAAGGGCCTCTGCTATCTCGCCGTTAACATTTTCGCACGCGCGAAGAACACCCTTGCCTAAATATCTTTCCTTATCGCCATCACGCAGTTCAAGCGCTTCAAGGCTGCCTGTAGAAGCACCAGATGGAACCGCCGCGCGACCAAACGCGCCATCAGCCAGCTCAACATCTACCTCAACAGTAGGGTTACCACGTGAATCTATAATTTCTCTTGCGTATATTGCTGTAATTTCTGCCATGTTTTAAGTACCTGGTTAATTTGTACCCTGTAACTAGTATTATATGAGCCTTTTTGTCAATACTATTCAGCCGCAGCAGGTGTTGCAGGGGCTGTTTCAACAGCAGGTGTTGCTTCCGCAGGAGCAGCTTCTGTTACAGGAGCTTCCTCTATCGCCGCATCATCTGTTATCCAACCTCCAGTATCCACCAGATTAGGGCTAGATTTAAGTTCTACCGGCTCGGCATATTCAGGTTCCGCACCTAAACCAAATGTGTTAAGTACTTTGCCAACAAATGTTTTATCCTTCCCTTTGCCTTTATCTAGCAGGGCATAAGAACGTTTATACCATTTGCTTGATGAATAGTTGTAGCCAAGAATTGTACCATAGCGCAACGCCTCATCTTCAAAGCCCAACAGAAGGTTGGCTTCTACAAGCCTGTATAGCGCCTCTTCGATCTGCTCGGTATCTTCAAAGTTCTTCACAACATCTTTAAAGCGGTTAAGCGCCGCTATGTAGTTTTCCTGCTTCATGTAAAAACGACCAACTTCCATTTCTTTTGCGGCAAGGTGATCTTTGATAAGATCGATCTTATACTTGGAATCGCGCGCGTATTTGTTCTGAGGGAAGCGGTTCATAACCTCTTCAAACGCTTTCTGAGCCTTAACTGTTATTTCCTGATCGCGCTTAACATCTTGAATTCTATCATAATAACAAATGGCCTTTAGGTAATACATGAATTCAATATCTTCGTTACCAGGGCTAAGTGAAATGAACTCATCTATTATATCAATAGCTTTGTCGTATTCCGAATTATAGTACTGAGCCACCGCCGAATTCACCTTCGCCTTATTGGCAAGTGGCGAGAACGGGTAATAACGCTCAAGATCCTGGAACCTGGTAGTGGCCTTTTCCATGTAGCCCTGCTCCATAAGGCTTTTCGCCTCTTCGTAAATATCTTCCGCAGGAAGCTGGTTTTCAACTTCGTCGGTTATTTTCTCTTCTTCATCAGAGAACCACGAGCATGAAGAAACAGTGCTGGTGATTAGTGCCAGTGCTAGTGTAAGAAGAAGGGATACAGGTTTTTTCATAGGATAAAGTTGTGTTTGTTTTAAGATATGTGGCGAAAACTACAAAAAAGAATTGCAAAAAGCTAGCTTTATTATTAGGAACTAAAGAACTTTAGAACCAGAGAACTGAGGAAGTATAAAAAATGAAAGGCTTTCAAGGTTTATACTTGATTTCATTGGCTCCTTAGTTCATTAGTTCCTAAGTTCCCTGCGGAGGGGTGGCCGAGTGGCCGAAGGCGGCGGTTTGCTAAACCGTTATACGGGCTTAAACCTGTATCGAGGGTTCGAATCCCTTCCCCTCCGCCACTGAAGTTTTAAGGCCATAGCTTAACAAAGCGGCCTTAAAAGTTTAGTGGCATGTGGCTGGATGAGAACGAAGTTCGAAAGCGAGGTTAACAAACCGAAGCTTGCACGTAGTGAATCCCTTCCCCTCCGCCATTTAACTTTAAATCTATGACTTTACAAAACGGTCTTTTTGGGCTAACTCTTAACGCAAATTAGAAACTAATTAATACTTGGGGGAATACCGATGAAACCATCCGAACTTAGTCAGCTGGCCAATCAATTCATGAATAACGCCATAGGTGTAAAGCCAGGCGAAAAAATCTGGATCGAATATTTGGGGCCGAAGGCCAAGATTCTGGCAACTGCCTGTGCAGCAAAAGTCCGGGCAGCTGGTGGAAAACCTTTTATGATCGACAGCAGCGCTGAGAGGATCAATGATAAAATCGGACCGCTTTCCGAGGAACAGATTAAAGTTTTTGGCGAAAAGCGCTTAGCTAAAATGCAGACGATGCAGGGCTACATCCGAGTTCAGGACGACGCTGATGCAGAAAAAAGAACGCTACCTGATTCTCAAAGAGACCTTTATATGCAAGCTCTGGGGCCAATGACACAACACAGAATTAATAAAACACGCTGGCTTGTCGTTTGTGCCCCGACTGAAGAATTCGCTACAGCCTGCAACATGAACTTTCCGGACTTTGAGAAACTTTATCTTGATGTTTGCCTTACCAATTATAAGGCTATGGGCGAGGCTGTTAAACCCTTGCATAAACTCATGACTGAAGGAAAAAAAGTCCGTATTCACAGCCCTACACAAGAAACTGATCTCACCTTTAGCATCGAAGGCATCCCTGCTGTCCCTTGCACGGGTGAAAGAAATATTCCCGACGGCGAGTGCTTCACCGCACCGGTTAGAAATTCTGTCAATGGCACTATAAAATTTGGCCCGTCTTCATATAATGGTCAGAAATTTGAGTTCATCAGGCTGACATTCAAGGATGGCCACATCGGGAACGCCGAGGCAGAAAATCCCGAACGTACAACTCAGCTAAATAAGATGCTTGATATCGACCCAGGAGCACGTTATGTGGGTGAATTTGCTATCAATTTCAATCCTTATATCAAACATCCTACAGGCTCTATCCTGTTCGATGAAAAGATCGATGGCGGAATTCATATGGCGATGGGACTATCTTACGATAGCGCACCAAACGGCAATACTTCGGCAAATCACTGGGATATGGTACACATACAGCGACCAGATTACGGCGGTGGAGATCTCTACATAGATGATAGAATGATCCGCAAAGATGGGATATTTATAGTACCAGAATTAACGCCACTGAATCCAGAAAATCTTATGGCCGCAAGTAAAGC
>CAZLZP010000089.1:0-281 GCA_964564045.1 uncultured Rickettsiales bacterium | reverse complement strand
CTGAAAAGCTTTCTAGTATGATGTATGCTATTTAGGTTTAGAACAGGCACGTAGTGAGCCCCCCGCCAGAAAAAGAATTCAAAAACCTATTATTTCCCGGTATCTTTATTATTAGATGACTGCGTTGTCTGGTCGCTTTTATTTCCAGTACCTAAACCTGGGTTGTTCGATCTTTGCAAACCTTGTCGCTGAATCACCCCTGGTCGCGCTTGAATAGCACCTATTCCAGTATTTTGTTTTGCAACAGCATTTGCCGGAACCGTTGCCGAAGTGGCTACTAT
>CAZLZP010000088.1:0-5512 GCA_964564045.1 uncultured Rickettsiales bacterium | reverse complement strand
AAGGGCGATTCCTCATGGGCCGATTACGACCTGAAAACAATTTCTAAAGGTGGCGGCGTATTCATGAGAAGCGCTAAAACACTTCCTGTTTCAAAAGAAATGAAACAATTGTTTGATATCACCGAAGATGAAATTAGCCCTGATAACCTTATCAGAAAACTTTTAATGGCACGTGTTGATCTTATCTGGAACGGCGGTATTGGTACTTATGTAAAAGCCACCAGCGAAACCAATGAACAGGTTGGTGATAAAGCGAATGATAACCTGCGTGTTAACGGCAATGAAGTTCGCGCGAAAGTTATCGGCGAAGGTGGTAACCTTGGCTTCACGCAAAAAGGCCGTATTGAATACGCCATGAGCGGCGGCAGGCTGAACACCGATGCTATCGATAACTCGGCTGGGGTTGATTGCTCTGACCATGAAGTTAACATTAAAATAGCAATGCGTGCTGCAATAGATGGCGGAAAAATAACGCTTGAACAACGTAACAAGATACTTGCTGAAATGACCGACGAGGTTGGCGAACTTGTATTGCGTGATAACCACCTGCAAAGCCAGGCTATCACTCTTATGGAAAATCAGAAGAACAAGATCATTGAAGATAATGTTCGCCTTATGCAGTTCCTTGAAAAAGAAGGCAGGCTTGACAGAGCTATCGAATTCTTACCTACAAACGAAAATCTGTACCAGCGTGCAGCCGCAAAACAAGGCATAACACGCCCTGAGCTTTCGGTGCTGCTTGCTTACGCAAAACTATATGTGTTCGATGATCTTATCGCTTCTAATCTACCTGATGATGCTTATCTGGTTTCTGATCTGATGCTTTATTTCCCTTCAGCAATGAGAGAGAAATTCAAGGCAGAAATCGAAAATCACCAGCTGAGAAGAGAGATAATCACCACTTTTGTAACTAACTCTATCGTGAACAGAACCGGCACCAATTTCTACAACAGAATGAAAGAGGAAACCGGTATGAAGGGCTGTGATGTTGCTCGTTCATACACTGTTGTGCGTGACAGCTTCGGCCTTCGCCAGATATGGGAAGAGATAGAGGGCGCGCAGGATAAAATTACCCTTGCCACGATGATGGACCTTTACGCTGAAATAGATGTTCTGATGGAACGTGCATGCAGCTGGTTCTTACGTAACTGTCCGCAGCCTTTGGAAACAGGCAAGCTTGTGGAAACGTACAAACCTGCAATAGCTGATATTCTGAAGAACCTTGATTCAATGATAAATCAGGCCGCACGTGATGTTCGTGATGCCAAAATGAACGGCTTCATTGAACGTAATGTTCCGAAAGAACTTGCACATAAAATTGCAAGCCTTGATGCGCTTGCTTCAGCGCCTGATATGGTTCTTGTTTCGCAAAAAACCAAGCTTCCGGCTACAGTTGTTGGCCAGGTTTATTTTGAAGTTGGTGATAGGTTCCAGATTGGCTGGTTACGTGTAGAAGCCAGAAAGCTATTCTCTGATTCTCACTGGGATAATTTAGCGGTTAAAACGCTAATAGGTACATTCTACGACAAGCAAATGAAGCTTGCTGAAGATGTTCTGCAAACCGGCTGTGATAAGAACTCTTGCGAGCTAACACTTAATAAGTGGATAGAAGAGAAGAAGAAATCTATCACTCGTTATAGCAGCTTTATCAGCGACCTGAAAAGCCAGGAGAAAATTTCTCAGGCAATGCTAATGGTTGCGGTTGAACGTGTTGGCGCGATACTGAGCTAGTTCTCCACGGCATTTCTAATTGTGTGCCGTACTGCAAATATTGAAAGCGGAATTATTATCAGCGCGTAGCCCCCTGCACTCTTCAGGAATGATGTAATGGATATGGCATCTTCAGTTCCTATATTTGTAATGAAGGAAATATCCAGAATTATAATAGGTATATAAAGCGGCAGAGAGATTATTACCGAAATAATAGCGCCAGATCTTATCCCGGCGGTAATGCCGTTTATCATTACATTTATTATTGAAAGAATAAAACTTGTAACAACCACAACAAATACAAGTGATAATATTTTATCCTCAGCAGTTCCAAAAAATAATGAAACAACCGGAACTACAAGCACAAGCGGAATTCCGAAGCATAGATATTGTGAGATTATTTTTGCGAATATTAAATTATTCAGCGACTTACTTCTTAAGAATAATTGCTGTAACACGCCAGATTCAATATCTCTTTCAAAAATGAAATGCCCGGAAAGATTTGATGCCAGCATGAAGCAAACTATTATAACCGCAGCACCAACCTGGGCGCTTAAGGCACCCCCTGCTGCGAATGAAAAGGTAAAAGAAACGATAAGAAAGAACATCAGCAGATTGAATATTTCTGATCCGCGATGGTAAATTACCCTGATTTCCCTATTAACCAATTGAAATAGTTGCATAATGCTTAATATTTAGTCTTTTTCTAACATTTATTACCTATTACTACACAGAAAGAAAAGAAAGGTAAATAATTTATTAATTTTTCTGCATATTCAGGTGGTTATATGGCATATTTAAGTTTAATCTTGTTTTAGTTAAAATTTTAAATAAATTGTTGCGGGTATGCTTCTTTTAATGTATAGTAGTACCACGAAACACATTTTTGGGGGCTTAAATGGTAAACAATAAAGTAATAAACATGAAAAAACAATCTTGGCGCATCTTCAAGAGGAACGGCCTTGTTCTGAACGCTTGCGCAGCGTTGATCGTAACATTCGCAGCATCTGCCTCTTTTGCAGATAACGTGCTTCCTACAGGTGGCGCTTATACATCTGGTACAGGTACAATCGGTACAGTTGGCAACGTAATGAACATAGACCAGAATGCTGGTACAACTTATGGTATCACTACATGGAATTCATTCTCTGTAGGTTCTGAGAACACAGTAAATATCAATAACGGCTCTAATTATACAATGGCTCGCGTTACCGGTAATACCGCTTCCATGATAAACGGTAACCTGAACGCAACCGGTACTGCTTATCTTATCAACCAGAATGGTGTTGTAGTTGGTAATTCAGGCGTTGTAACAACTGGCGGCGCTTTTGTAGCTTCTACACGCGATATATCTGATGCTGATTTCCTTAACGGTGGCCAAAACACTTTTGAAGGCGCAAGCGCGGGTGATGTAATAAATAATGGTGTTATAAATTCTAACGGCAATACAATACTTGTTGGTAGAGTTATCGAAAATACAGGCAATATCAACGCTAACGGCGATGCACTTCTTGGCGCTGGTAATAAAGTTATACTTACTGAAACTAACTCTGCTGGCCAAAGAATGTCAGTTGAAGTTGCAGGCGGTTCAATAAACAACAACGGCACTATAGAAGGTATAAATGCTGAATTAAAAGCTAACGGCGGTAATATTTATGCTCTGGCTATAAATAACAGCGGCACTGTTAGAGCTCGCGGCGTAACTAATTCTGGTGGTAGAGTTGTATTAAGCGCTGATAACGATGTTACCCACAGCGGTGATTTACTTGCAAGCAACACTGGTAGCAACGGCGCAGTTACAATTACCGGTAAAAACATTAACTTAAATAGCAGAGCAACTGTAAATACTGGTGTTAACGGTACATTCTCAGCTTATGCTGCTAACAGCTCTCCTGCTAGCCAAAACTGGAGAAATGGCACTGGTACAATTAATATCAATGGTTCAGTAAATATTGAATCTGATGGTATAAATCTTAACTCTGGAAAAAGAGAAGATGGCACCAGGGCTGACCTTTCTACAAATGCCAACCTTTTATCTTCTGATGGCCAGTTTGGTACGGTTATAATCAATGGCTTCAATGATGTTAACCTTAATGCTGATAACAACAGCACTCTAAACACAAGTGGTTCTGTTATAATCAACGCTAAAAATATTACTGTTGATGAGAACTTCCAAGTTAGCGGCGATCTTGTTCTTAACGCAGCTGCATTCAATGATACTACAAACAACTTCGTACAAGAAGCTGGCACTAACACGAATGCATTATTCTCTGATGGCTGGAAAACTAATTCCGGCATAATAAATTTTGCTGGCGATGGCGCAATTAACTTTAATATCTGCTGCGGCGTTACTTTAACTTCTGGCCTTGATACTGAAGGTAACAGAGTTGATCTGACAGATTCTCAAGCAACTTTCTCTTATAATAATGAATCTGGCATGTACAAATGGTATGAAGCAAAAGGCTTTGATCTTTTCCATACTACATTTGAAGATGATGCACTTAGAACAGCTAATGAATTCAATCTTTCTGATAAAGGTTTTGTTAAACTTATAAACAACACCAACGTAATTGATTTTGATGTACTTGCTAGACACGATATTCTTATCGTTTCTAACCAAGATACTCTAATTGACAATGTAACAATTCAAGCTGGCTGGATGGAAACTGAAGCTGATGAAACACTTGATGAACTTGTTATAGCGGTTGATGAAGCCAATCCTTTCTCGGCTGGCGCTGGTAAATTAACTGTTTCTCAGGGCGCTGAATTGATAGGTGAAGAAATATCTTTATATACTTCTCAGCAGGCTAACAACGAAATAAATGGCACTTTAAATGGCCAAACTTTCGTAGAAGGCACTGAATTCGTAAATTCTAACCAGGAAGAATGGGCTGTATTCTACCAGAATGCTGACCGCACAGGCAAAGACCCGTTCATGGTTTACTACAAAAACAATGGCACTCCTTTCCGTGGCAGATCAGATTGCGCCTCTAACCCAGGACAAGCTGGCTGTGAAGATAACGCTGATTATGCTGAGCAAGGTAGAGAATATCGCGTAGCTCTTTCAGAAGATAACACCAATCCTGAAGAAGGCTCTTTAGCTTGGGGTAACAGCTCTCAGGTTAGAAATAACGAGTTCTTCACGATAAAAAGCCGTGATTACCTTGATTCTAATCTATCTACAAATGAAAAACTAACTACTTTCTTTACTGCGATTCCTTTGGAACTGGTTAATATACCTCTTTCAGGACTTGCTTTAGTTCCTGGCATTCAAGGTATAGCTGAAGGTATTAGAGATGCAGCAGGTATTAACCCTGTTGTAAGATAGTTAGACCAACACATCCTTTCTATTATAAAAAGCCCCCTAAAATTCATTTTTTAGGGGGTTTTTGTTTGACATAAAACACCCATTAATGTAATTCAAACTAACTGATTATAAATTCAAAAGATTTTGGGTATGAAAAATTTTATTCTAACATCGCTTTTTGCCACTACATTAGTAACTTTCGCTGAAGGCGCTGAAGCACACAAGTTCCAAAAACTTTGTGAAACTTTACCTGCTGGCCAGCAGCAAGGTTCTTTCATCGCAACCGATGATAAAAATACAGCCGGCTATGTAAAAGTTGGCGATACAAAAAGCTTTTTAGAAGGCCGCGATAACAGATATCTGGTTAACCAGCATAATGGCCAGCCTATTATTTACAGCGAAAATTGCGATGGCAAACTTGTTGTTGATAATGGCCCAAGACTAAAAGGTTTATTAATTACCACTCCTGAATTCTACAGGGGCAAACTTAATGAA
>CAZLZP010000087.1:5178-5584 GCA_964564045.1 uncultured Rickettsiales bacterium | reverse complement strand
CAAGCGTGGTGACAAAACAATGATGGATCTCTTAGCGAATGAAATCATTGCAGCATCGAAAGGTGAGGGAGCAGCAGTGAAGAAGAAAGAAGATACACACAAAATGGCTGAAGCGAACAAAGCGTTCTCTCACTTCCGTTGGTAGTAAGCTTCTAAACAAAATTTTAAAACCCCGCTCAGGAAATTATATCTTGGCGGGGTTTTTTATTTGTAAAATTTTTGACAATTATCAAATAAATATTGATTTGGTTTAATATGTTGTATACAGAATTTGAATATAAAATCACTTAAAACTAAAAACATATGAACTTAGAATTCAATAAAATTGCCGGTGCTGTTTTGCTAGCTGGCGTTATCGCACTGGTTTCCGGAACAATAGCTAAAGGTGTATTTGGAGGTTATGCTC
>CAZLZP010000087.1:1722-5168 GCA_964564045.1 uncultured Rickettsiales bacterium | reverse complement strand
TGAAGAAGGTCATGAAAAGCGCGGCTTTATTATTGAAGGCGCTGAAGCGGCTGAATCTGGCGCTGCTGCCGTGGAAATAGATATGGGTACATTACTTGCTGCCGCCACTGTTGAACAGGGCGCGAACGCTGCTAAAAAATGCGCTGCCTGCCACGATTTCACTCAAGGTGGCCCGAATAAAATTGGCCCTAACCTGTATGGCGTTCTTGGTGGCCCTAAAGCACACGCTGCTGGCTTCCAGTACTCTGATGCTATAAAAGGCCTTGGTGGTAAGTGGGATGTTGAAAGCATCTGGCATTTTCTGAACAACCCTGTGGCTTATGCTAAAGGCACAAAAATGGCTTTCGCCGGTTTGAAAAAACCTGAAGAGCTTGCCGCGATGATAGTTTATCTTCGTTCGCTTGGTAGCACCGGTGTTGCACTTCCTGCGCCTAAAGCTCCGGCTGCGGCCCCAGCTGCAACTCCAGCGAAATAATAAATTTCTCTAAATATTGTAAATAAATTTTGAGGCCATATATTCAACTATGGCCTCGAAAAAAACTCATTCTAATATTTCTTTGTTTGAACAGGGCGCTGCAATAAGCGCTCCACTGGCTGATCAACTGCGCCCAAGAACGTTTGATGAGGTAATAGGGCAGGAGCATATACTGAAAGAGAACCACATGCTTAAAAGCATGGTGGAAGGCGGCAAGCCTACATCTCTTGTATTATGGGGGCCTCCGGGTAGCGGTAAAACAACCCTTGCGCGCCTTATTGCTGAAAAAAGTAATTTTGAATATGAAAATGTTTCAGCGGTGGCATCTGGCGTGGCCGACCTGAAAATTATTTTTGAAAAGGCGCGTACACGACTGCAAGATGGCAAAAGAACTCTGGTGTTCGTTGATGAGATCCACCGTTTCAATCGCGCTCAGCAGGATGCATTTCTGCCGGTTGTGGAAGATGGAACAATAGTGCTGATTGGTGCAACAACTGAAAATCCTTCGTTCGAGATGAACTCGGCACTACTTTCCAGAATGCAGGTGGTAATATTAAAAAGGCTTGATGATAATTCGCTAGAGCAACTGCTGGAACGCGCTGAATCTCATACCGGTAAAAAACTTCCTTTAAATGAGCAGGCTCGGAAAACTTTAATATCCATGGCAGATGGTGATGGTCGTTCGCTGCTGAATTTCTGCGAGATACTTTTGGAATATAAGGGCGAGAAGCTTGATACCGCCGGCCTTACAAGCTACATTCAAAAACGCGCTCCATTGTATGATAAACACCAGGAATCGCATTATAATCTTATCAGTGCCTTGCACAAATCTCTACGTGGTTCCGATGCTGATGCCGCGCTTTACTGGCTTTGCCGCATGCTGGATGGTGGCGAAGACCCGTTATATTTACTTCGCCGTTTGGTTCGTTTTGCTTCCGAAGATATCGGCCTGGCCGACCCAAACGCTCTTACTCAGGCAATAGCCGCTAAAGATTCCTACGAATTCCTTGGCTCTCCTGAAGGCGAGCTGGCGCTTGTACAATGCGTACTTTATCTGGCTACGGCGCCAAAATCTAACGCGGCATATGTGGCTTACGGAAATGCCAGGCGCGATGCTGAACAAAGCGGCTCGCTAATGCCGCCAGCGCATATACTTAATGCACCTACAAAGCTGATGAAAGATATCGGTTACGGTAAAGATTATCAGTACGATCACGATACCGCAGATGGTTTCTCTGGCCAGAATTATTTCCCCGATAACATGCCCCGCAAAAATTATTATAGGCCGGTTGAACGCGGTAACGAGCGCGAGATAATCAAGCGCCTGGAATACTGGCAGAAATTAAGAGAGAAAAAACCTTTAAAATAAATTATTTTAGTACTACAAATTTGTTATTAACTTTTGAGAGTAAAATATGTCTGCGAATTATTGGTTGATATTGGGTATTGCGCTTATAGTTGCTGAAGCAACTATTGTGCCGGGCGTTGGTTTTCTTTTTGCTGGCCTTGCAGGTATATTGCTTGGCGGGCTGCTAACCTTTCAGTTTGTAAATGCAACAGAACTTACAGAACAGATAGTATATTTCCTTTTTCTTACTGCTGTATGGTGGGCTATTCTTTGGGCTCCTTTAAAAAAATCTATGAAAAAGCCAAAAGGTGAAGGTTACGAAAATATGATAGGCACCTCCGGCGAGGTAGATGATCCTCGCGACCTTACCGTGGGTAAGGTTGGCCACATTAAATGGAGCGGTGCCAGAATGCGCGCTCGTATAGCCCCTAATTCAACCACTGAAAGAATAAAGAACGGTGAAACAGTTTACGTGCACGACCAGAAAGATGGTGTTCTTCTGGTTGATATAACTAAAAAAAATTAATTTAATCAAGGAGACTAAAATGGAAGCATCTGGATTTTTAATTGCATTATTATTAATAGTGGTGATCACCTTATTTAAAGGTGTAAAAATAGTTCCGCAGCAGCAGGCTTGGATTATAGAGCGTTTAGGTAAGTTTAATTCAACGCTTGAACCTGGCATGACGCTGATAATTCCATACCTTGATAAGGTTGCATACAAGCACACGCTGAAAGAGCAGGCGATGGATATTCGCTCACAGTCTGCTATCACCAAAGATAACGTTACCCTGCAGCTTGATGGTATTATCTACGTTCGCATTATTGACCCAAAGCAGGCATCATACGGCGTGGCAGATCCTTACTTTGCGCTTAGTCAGCTTGCGCAAACAAGCATGCGTTCTGAAATTGGTAAAATGGATCTTGATAAAACCTTTGAAGAACGTGAAAGGCTTAATGGTAATATTGTAACCTCGCTGAACGAAGCTTCTGCTACATGGGGTATTCAGTGTATGCGTTACGAAATTAAAGATATAACGCCGCCAACCAATATTCTGAAAGCGATGGAACAGCAGGTAACGGCAGAGCGTATGAAACGCGCGCAGATACTTGAATCGGAAGGTGCAAAACAAGCTAAAATTAACAGTGCAGAAGGTGATAAAGCGCAGTTGGTACTAGCTTCTGAAGCATCAAAAATTGAACAGATAAATACGGCTGAAGGTGAAGCGCAAGCCATACTTAACGTTGCTGAAGCAACCGCGAAAGGTATTGAAATGGTGGCGCTTGCAATCAATAAGGCTGGCGGTAAAGATGCTGTAGCGCTGCAGGTGGCGGAACGTTATATCGATGCATTTGCAAACCTGGCCAAGGTGAACAACACAATACTTCTTCCGCAGAATACAGAAGTTGGTTCGTTCGTTGCTCAGGCGCTTTCAGTGTTCGATAACATCCGAGCTAACGATAACAGTAAGAAATAATAACTATGCCATATAAAAAGATGAGTTTAATAGCCGGGGTTGACGACCTGATAATGCTGGAAAGCGGGGATTATGGCGTGATTGAATGTGAAGCCTCTGCTAAAAAAGTTGGCGGTGCTTTTACCAAAATGTTCACAACTCTAAC
>CAZLZP010000087.1:0-1712 GCA_964564045.1 uncultured Rickettsiales bacterium | reverse complement strand
CTGTTTTGAATTTTAACAAATTTCTTCCCAGCGGTGCAAATGAAAAAGATTTTATTCTTTTTACAGAGAATTGCTTTTTTAAAATAATTAATTTTGACCGTAAAGATGCTGCTCTTGAAACTGATTACGATGTTATAAAGTTTGAATTCTCTCCTGAACAGCCTGCTACCAAATTCCAGTATTTTGATAATATTACAGATACTTTCGTTTTTGTTTCAAGTAATGATAATATAGTTTCTGCACTAAAACTTGAATCATTCCAGATACCGGAAAACCCAGATTTTATGCTTTTTAAAAATGGCAGGAATGGTAGTTCAGTAAAGCTTAGCAAGTTTGATGGCAACGAAGCCCGCAAGAGTGAAATCGCTAATATTGTGAATAATGGCATCGAAGGCAAGCTGTAAATCTTTTTCCTTGTATTAATCTATTGAAAAATATAGCTAAAATAAACCAATCATCGTTAATGTTTTATTAACCATTTTGTGGTAAAATACAAGGTGGAACAATAGGATATGAAAAACTTTAATTTAAATATATTTGCTGTCATTTCTTCTGTGCTAATTATTTCTTCATGTTCAACTAAAACTGATCTGAAGGAATATTACGGCAGGGAAGGGCCATGGACAATGCGCCCGGCTCACTTAGGGCAAATGCCTCAGGGTAACGATAGCTATTCGCAAGGTGTGCGTGATGGCTGTAATACTGCAATTTCTGTAGTTGGCTCTGGCCCTATGGCAAGTATGTATGATGACACATATTACGATTTTGATAAATCGATAAGTGATGCAGATTACTATAAAGGTAGAACATTAGGATTTAATTATTGTACATTCTACGAAGACCCGGATCCGATGTGAAAATGAAAATGCACATAGTAATTTTGTTAAGCTTATTTTTGTTGGTAAGCTGTAATCGCACGCCAGAAGGCGAGATAAGCTGGCAGCCTAATTCAATGGATACTACGCCGCCGCCTGGTCCGCCTGAATACCAAAAGGGCTGGAGCGATGGTTGTGAAAGCGGATCTAATGCGTACTCTAATTCGTTATATAAAACCTTCAAGGCGTTCGATTTCAGATTTGATCCAACACTTCGTAAGAACAGAATGTATTATCAGGTTTGGAAAGATGCATTTTTATATTGTTCGATTTATTGGGAAAGAACTCAGGGCGGTAACATATAATGAGAAATCTTATTTATATATTTTTGTTAATATCGCTTTCCGGATGTATAATGGAAACCAGTAAATCTACGTTCGATTTCAAAAAGCCCGGTGCGCCTTCAATGAAATGGATGTATGATGGCCCGCCACCCAGAACAGACGGTAAGGCATATGATCCGTTATATGTGGAAGGCTGGATAGATGGTTGCGAAACAGGGGTTTCGGCTAATACTAATGCGTTCTATAAATATTTTAATACGTTCAAGCAAGATGCAATGAAGGCCCAGAACGAGATATATTATAAAGGCTGGAAAGATGCATTCAACTACTGTGGCCGTTATATTTATCAGTACAACAGGAAAATAGGTTTCTAATGAAACTATTTGCACTTACATTGTTGCTTATTCTTTCTTCGTGTGGTGCTAGCATGGAAAGTTTGGATACCGCTGTTAAAAAAGATATATTAAAGCAGATGAATTTATGGGAGCCAACTCCATATGGAATTCAAATGGAGCCTCCTCCTGGTGGCTCGCCTGAAATTAACCAGGGATGG
>CAZLZP010000086.1:515-5677 GCA_964564045.1 uncultured Rickettsiales bacterium | reverse complement strand
CCGTGATCCACGTGACCAATGGTACCTATATTACAGTGAGGCTTATTTCTATTGAACTTTTCTTTAGCCATAAAATAGTCTCCTTAATTATTGATAATGAAAGGTTTGCCACGCCTTTTGGAGCAACCGCTCCAGGTTACCTTAAGGAAATGCTCACCTTTATATCATGATAACCCATATAATATAAAAGCTTTTATCCAGAGCTTCCTCAAGAATTTAACGTGCGGTTTCTATATTAGATTTGAGTGGGTTGCAAGTGAAAAGTTAATATTGGTAATTAGTTAATAACGAGTAGTAGGTAGTTAGTAAGTTTTTACCACCTTCTACAAACTACCTTCTACATACTGCCTTCTACCACGTGTTCAAGGCCTTCCAAAACGCTCTGGGCGAATTCAGGGTTTTGCCTGATGTAGCGCTGAACATAATTTTCAATCATCTCCATATCTTCCTGAACCGCGGCTTCTTCAAGCTTTTCCGCCACATTATGCAATTCATCAAGCTCTATTTTTGTAAGGTCTAGCTGCGCCAGCTCGCGTTCAAGCGGGATAAGTTTTACGGCAATGCGGGCAAGTTTGGCGAATTCGTTGGTGGGGTTGTAGTTTGTAGAAGGTAGTGAGTAGTTAGAATTTTCAAGCTTTTTTACTTCCCCGTGAAGGCGGGGATCCATCATTCCATTAAATTCCTGACCAATATTTTGGGCACAATGGACCCCGGGCATTTGCGCTGCAAATTCCGGGGAGTTATAAAAATTTTTATTTTCGCCAAGGTTTTGTTTATTTTCAATAGGTTGGGTATGTGAGGCGCCCTCAAAATGGGGTGATTCTGGGTCGATTTCGGGATGATTTTGGTTATTGGTTATCGGGGATAGTTTATCGTTATTTTTAATTTCGGCTATCATTTCATCTAGCGCGTAGTTGATGATGAAACGCATTTTTGCGAGCATGGCTTTATGGTCGGCTATCATGCTTTTGTAATAGCGCTTCGATTTTTCCTTTTTAGATGTGGTCATATGGTTAGTAGATAGTAATTAGAGATTTTTTCCTCTCCCTTTGAAGTAAAGAGCGAGGTTATTTGTTACTATTATATTATAAATGTGGGGTGGCCGGAAGGGGGTGGTATTATATTGATTCATATGGGTAATAAATTTTAAATTTGTTAACGATTTATTAAGGTTTTTGTGGTAGGATAGTAGCAATTAAAAGAGGCATGTTTTGAGTAATAATGATAAAAATTCATACAATAGTTTAGATCTGGAAAACTTCTTTGTTGTTAGTATTGAAGCCACTACCTGGAAAGGCAAACGGGAACTATTCCACGCAGAAACATGCGCTCGTCATATGCTTGTTCTAGAAAAATCGCAGTTGGGTGAGTTACCAAAAGATGTAATGGAAAAATGTGAACTTAGAACTGGCATAAAAGGTTATGAACATCTTCTTAGGTTTGCTTGTGGTTTATTAAGCGGTCATAAAGGTGAGTACCATGTATCGGAACAGCTAAGGGATACTTGGAGGAAATTCAGAGAAAAAAATCCTTTCAGCAGACCCAAAGGGCTGGACCGTTATATCGATGATGTAATCGCCAATTCCAGATTGGTAAGAGAGATAACTACAGGACCAGGTTTTCAGGCTACCAGCACTTACCTGGCAGCAAAATCTCTGGCAGGTATAGAAGATGGTGATACGGCTCTAATAATCTGCAACGATAAAAAAAGCTACACTTACAAACTTGCTTTAGCTCTTGGAAAATTTAACTCTACCAGCGCCACAAAAATATTAGTTACACATCCAGATCAGGAGGTCTCTGACGAGATATTCACTCTACTTCAAGAAGCAAAGAGAAAGAAATTCATAAAATCAGAAATTCAACAGGTAGATTTTACCACCGGCCTACCACAAGCAATGCTAGAGGCAAAAAGTGTTTTTGTTGGTTTACCTATTGGACAAATTGCAGGAGCTGATGAAAAGATACTTGAGGCATGGGCAAATAGAAAACCAGAAAGAGGTAATTTTATAGTTCGTATGTCAGGAGAACCTGCGGTAGATTATAACGCTGACTGGCTTGCGGCAGAAAATCTTATCACGCCTTCAAGAGTAATGGACAGATTTACTGAAAGAGCAAAAAAGAATGCAGTTACTCTGGAATCTGCTGAGGAAGCCTGCCAAATAGTTTGCAGAGCTAGAGAACAAGGGATAAATTCTGGCCGAGGTATGCAGAGGCTTCTTGATGATTGCATAGGTGGTGATGAGAAAACAATAGAAGAGGCGCTTAAAAGGCTTACTGAGGTTCAAAGAAAATATTTTGTAAGAGCGCCTGGAACATTAGGGGAATCTTTTTTGCAGTAAAATGTAAAATAAAAAAACCCGCTAAAAAGCGGGTTTTTTGTTTTAGGTCCCGGCGTTTGCAAGCAAAGCCGGGATGACAAATTAAGTACTAAGCAACCTTGGCTTTAACCTCAGCAGCTACGTTCGCAGGAACCTGATCGTAGTGAGCGAATTCCATAGTGAACGAAGCACGGCCCTGAGACATAGAACGAAGGCTTGATACATAACCAAACATTTGCGCCAGAGGAACTTTTGCTTTGATAACTTTCGCGTTAGCTCTATCATCCATGCTTTGAATTTGACCGCGACGGCTGTTTAAGTCACCTATCACATCACCCATGTAGTTTTCAGGAGTTACAACTTCAACGCTCATAATTGGTTCAAGTAGAACCGGTTTAGCAGTTTCCATCGCCTCACGGAAGCCAGCACGAGCTGCAATTTCAAACGCTAACGCGCTTGAATCCACATCGTGGTAACCACCATCTATAACAATAACTTTGAAGTCGATAGTTTCATAGCCAGCAATAGGGCCAGTTTTAGCTTGCGACTGAATACCTTTATCGATAGCCGGAATGAATTCTTTAGGAATTGCACCACCAACAACTTCGTTCTCGAACTCGTAACCAGTACCTGGTTCTTTAGGTTCAAGACGCATTTTAATTTTAGCGTACTGACCAGAACCACCAGATTGTTTCTTGTGGGTGTAGGTAAGTTCAACAGGCTTAGTAAACGTTTCGCGGTATGCAACTTGTGGAGCACCAACGTTCGCTTCAACGTTGAATTCACGTTTCATACGATCAACGATGATCTCAAGGTGTAATTCACCCATACCTTTAAGTATTGTTTGACCTGTTTCTTCATCAGACGAAACACGCAGAGACGGATCTTCCGAAACAAGGCGACCGATAGCAATACCCATTTTCTCTTGGTCGGCCTTGGTTTTAGGCTCAATAGCCAATTCAATTACCGGCTCAGGGAATATCATACGCTCAAGAATAACCGGCTTGTCGTAATCGCAAAGTGTATCACCCGTTGTAGATTCTTTCAAACCTGCAAGCGCAACGATATCACCCGCTGAAGCTTCTTTGATATCTTCACGGTTATTGGCATGCATTAATAACATACGGCCAACACGTTCTTTTCTGTCTTTCACGCTGTTCAGAACCTGATCACCGGTTTTCATTGTACCAGAGTAGATACGAACGAATGTAAGTGAACCAACGTATGGGTCTGTCATGATTTTGAATGCAAGGCCAGAGAATGGCTCTTTCGCATCAGCCTTACGGTTCATTGGCTGATCAGGATGATTGAAATCGAAACCGATAACATCAGGGATATCAAGCGGAGATGGAAGGTAATCAACCACTGAATCAAGCAGAGGCTGAACGCCTTTGTTCTTGAACGCCGAACCACAGTGTACCGGGAAGAATTTACGAGCAATAGTACCTTTACGGATAGCAGCTTTAATTTCTGCTTCAGTAATAGCTTCACCACCAAGATATTTTTCCATAAGAGCATCATCAGTTTCAGATGCAACTTCAACCATTTTATCGTGCCATTCTTTAGCAGAGGCCTGTAGTTCAGGACGGATATCCTGTATCTCGAATTTAGCGCCAAGCTCTTCACCTTTCCACACAATTTCTTTCATGCGAACAAGATCAACAACGCCTTCGTGCTTATCTTCAAGGCCAATAGGAAGCTGTACAACACATGGTGTAGCACCTAAGCGTTCTTTGATCATTTCCACGCAACGGAAGAAGTTAGCGCCGGTACGATCCATTTTATTAACGAAGCACATTCTAGGAACTTCGTACTTATCAGCCTGACGCCATACTGTTTCAGACTGAGGTTCAACACCTGCTACACCATCAAACACTGTAACAGCGCCATCAAGCACGCGAAGTGAGCGTTCAACTTCAATAGTGAAATCTACGTGGCCAGGTGTATCGATAATGTTAACACGGTGACCATTCCAGAAGCATGTAGTTGCCGCTGATGTAATTGTAATGCCCCTTTCCTTCTCCTGCTCCATCCAGTCCATGGTTGCAGCACCTTCGTGCACTTCACCAATTTTGTGAGACTTACCAGTATAATAAAGGATACGTTCAGTTGTAGTTGTTTTACCCGCATCGATGTGCGCACAGATACCTATGTTACGGTACATACTTAATGGAACTTTTTGGCCAGCAGACATAATTTTACTTTTTTATTGATTATTAATAATTACAATTTGTTGGCGGCTTTTAACACGTTTTTGCCAATTTACAAGGGTTTTTTGTTGATTTATAGAACTGAAGAACTAAGGAACTAGAGAACTAAAGAAATCAGAGAATTTATGAGTAAAAAGCTGGAAATGCAAAGAATTTTAAATGAGGCGTTCAAGCCCGATATGCTTGAGGTTATTGATGAAAGCTACAAGCATCAGGGGCACTCGGCATATTTAGAAGGCGAAGAAACTCACTTTAAAGTTACCATTTCAGCTGATGCGATACCGGGCAAGAACCGTTTAGAAAAACACCGGGATATTCATAATGCATGGAAAGAAATTAATGGTATTCACGCACTACAGATAGAGTTGAAGTAATTTTTACTGGCCCATTAGGGCATCCATAGGATTGTGCGGTTTATCGGAGCCGCAGCGATTCAGCCAGTCACACTTATCCATACTTGCACCCCAGGCATTTGAACCCGTGCCGGGAACCTTAACATCGAACATATCTGCCATCAGGCCTCTTTCTTCCTTACCACCACCACCAAAAACACTTTGTTTTACAGCTGTCGCGTTATCCCTTCTTCCGCTTTGTGTAATATCAAGGTTCTTTGTAGAAAATAATGAAGGCA
>CAZLZP010000086.1:0-505 GCA_964564045.1 uncultured Rickettsiales bacterium | reverse complement strand
TTTAGAATCACCGGAAAGAGTTCTGTTAATATATGCACGGCAGAAGTTAAAACCATCGTTCCATGCCTTGAAGTAGTATTCATTTCCTACAAGAGTTACATCCTGCTTGAACTTATACAATGATCTGTAATAGTTGTTACCATACGCCGAAAACCCTGATTCACAGCCATGCTGCCAGCCAAGCTTCCATTCTGTCGGCGCGGTTTCATCGTAGGTTACCGTAAGATCGTACGAGGGTTTGCTTCTTGCCGCGCAAGAACACAAAATTAATACCAAAAATAATGTAATGATTTTTTTCATTAAAATATCCACTGCGTATCGCCCGAAGTACCTGATGGCTTTTGTATATAATTCCACATGTACCACCTGCAATACAGGTAGGAATCTTGCCATGATGAATAATAATCCTGGTTGGTTATCATTCGCCAATCCTGCTTGAATTTATAGCCCAAATACTTGTAGTGGTCACCACCGTAAGCCGCAATACCGCTATAACAGCCATCTT
>CAZLZP010000085.1:2440-5686 GCA_964564045.1 uncultured Rickettsiales bacterium | reverse complement strand
GGCGTAACCGCAGAAGCTATTGATAAGGCAGAGAAAAAAGGCCTATTCACAGGGCTGGAGGTTGAACACCCGTTCATTGCGGGCAAGAAACTGCCGGTATATATCGCCAATTTTGTGCTTATGGGCTACGGCACCGGCGCAATATTTGCCTGCCCGGCGCACGACCAACGCGATTTTGATTTCGCCAAAAAATACGATCTGGAAATAACAACAGTTGTATCGCCGGAAGAAATGATGAATTTTGAGGCAAAGAACGAAGCGTATACAGGTGAAGGCAAGTTGATAAATTCAGATTTTCTTAATGGAATGGAAGTAGATGCGGCCAAAAAAGAAATTATAAAAAGGCTGGAAGCAAAAAAATCAGGTACAGGAAAGGTAACATACCGCTTGCGCGATTGGGGCGTTTCCCGCCAGCGTTATTGGGGCTGCCCAATACCTGTTATATACTGCAATTCATGTGGTACAGTGCCTGTTCCGGAAAAAGACCTGCCGGTGAAACTGCCGGAAGATGTAAAGTTTGATGGTAAGGGCAACCCTATCGCGAACCACCCAACATGGAAGAATTGCAAATGCCCAACTTGCGGTAAAGATGCGGTACGTGAAACAGATACTTTCGATACCTTCTTTGAATCATCTTGGTATTTCTTCCGTTATGTAAATCCGAATTTGGCTGAGAAGGCCTTTGATGGTAACGATGTTAAAAAATGGCTTCCGGTAGATCAGTATATCGGCGGAATCGAGCACGCAATATTACACCTTCTTTATGCCCGTTTCTTCACCCGTGCGCTGAAAAAATGCGGATACCATGATATTGAAGAGCCATTCAAAGCGCTGTTAACCCAAGGTATGGTTAACCACGAAACATACCAGGATAGCAAGGGCGAGTGGATATATCCCGATGAAGTAGAAAGAACAAAAGATGGTTATGTTTCTAAAAGCTCTGGTGAAAAAGTTACTGTTGGACCTTCAATAAAAATGAGTAAATCAAAAAGTAATACCGTAGATCCAGCAGGGATAATTGAAAAATACGGCGCTGATACAGCCAGGCTGTTCATGCTTTCCGATTCTCCACCAGAACGTGATCTGGAATGGAGTGAATCTGGAGTGGAAGGCGGGTATAAATACCTTAACAGGCTTTGGAGATTAAGCCACGATGTTGAATCTATAGAAAATAAGGATATCGATAGCGTTTCGTTATCTCCAGAGTTACTAGAGCTAAGAAAATTTACCCACAAAACCATTCATAATGTTACTAAAGATTATGAAAGCTTTCACCTTAACAAGGCGGTTGCACGTATACGCGAGCTTACCAACGCACTTGAGAAAATGGATAAATCTACTGAGCCAGCAAAAGTAATTTTAAAAGAAGGGTTTGAAGCAGCCTTAAAGCTGTTCAGCCCGGTTATTCCGCATATTGCTGAGGAGATATGGCAGAAGATAGGTAATAAAAATTCAATATCAGAAACGGTTTGGCCGGCAGCAGATAAGACCATGCTTGAAGATGATACTATAACCTTAGCCGTACAGGTGAATGGAAAATTGCGCGGCACGATAGAGATCTCAAAAAATTTAACAAAAGAAGAGATAGAAAAACTTGCATTTAATGATCCAAAAGTGAATACTCACTTAAGCGGAAAAGAAATTAAAAAGGTTATCTATGTACCAAACAAGATATTCAACATTGTTGTCAGCTAAGAATCTGATTGTTGTAACTCTGATAGTTGCTGTTTCAGCATGTGGTTTTAAGCCACTATATGCAAAGAAAGAAAAAGATGGCAGCTATAAGTCGTGCAATAACTTTGTAGTATCAAAGATCAAAAGCTTTGGTATTTCGGGCCAAAGGCTGCAATACAAGCTCCAAGACGCCCTGAATCAGGCTTGTGTGAACCCTGATGTAGACTACAGGGTTACTCTGGATGTAATAAAAACCAAAGAAGGCAGCTCTATCCAGAAAGATAGGGAGGTAACGCGATATAATCTTAACTTTAACGCCAAGTTCTCAGTCACAGATTCTGCAAAAGATAAAATGGTGTATCACGGCAATAGCACTATGGTTGGCGGGTTTGATGCCCAGGTGTCAGATTACGGAACTTATGCGCTTGAGCAAGATACCGAGAAAAAGCTTCTTGAAGAGATGGCGAACGATATTGCTCTGAAAATATCTTCGGTTCTGTTGAGGAAAAAATGAAGATATCTCCCACGCAGGCAGGCAGCTTTGTAAGCGGTATATCCAGGTCTAACGTGTTTTCCGTTCTTATATACGGCCCAGATTCTGGAGGGGTTTCGAATCTTGCTAATAAAATAGCTGCCCAGATAGTTGAAAACCCGTCCGACCCATTCTCCTGCACAACAGTTAACAACGAAAGGCTTTCGACTGAGTCCACCTTGCTGTTCGATGAAATGTCGGCGATAAGTTTTTTTGGTGGCAGAAAATTAGTCCTATTCAGGAATGCCGAATCTAATAAGGAAACAACAGATGCCATAGATGCTGTGATAAACGGCCTTTCTGATGGAGCAAAAAAAGGCGCCTTTCTACTGGTTACAGCAGGAGACCTAACCCCGGCATCACCGCTGCGTAAGTTATACGAGGCCAGTCAGTCGGCGGCAGCGCTTGCCTGTTACATAGAAGACGAGAAAGATCTTGCGGCCAAGATAACCCGTTTATTCTCACAAAAAGGCCTGCGCGCAACCGAAAGAGGGGTGGTAGAATTCCTTGCGGAATCTTGCCAGGGAGACAGCAAGATAATAGAATCAGAGATTGAAAAACTTGATCTTTACCTTGAGGGCAGAAAAGAGGTGGCGCTGGAAGATGTTTATGCAACAACAGGCAATTCCACCGAAACAGACCTTCAGGATATTTGTGATCTGGTTTGTGCAGGCAAGAAAGTAGAGACCGAGATAGCCCTAAGAAAGGCTCTAGATGCCGGAATGGCTCCTATCGCAATAATACGCTCGTTACAGCGATATATCGAAAAACTTCATAATTGCGTGAACCAGGTCAACGAAGGAAAAACAGTTGAAGCGGCAGTAACATCAGTTAGGCCTCCTATATTCTTTAAACAGGTTCCGGTATTCAGGAACCACCTTAATTTAATGCTGAAGAAGCCTGCTAACGATATATGGAACGCCTATTCTGTTTTGTATGATGCTGAAAGCAAACTTAAGGAATCTGGCTCTGAACCAGAATTATTGACCAGCCGTGCGTTATCCAAAATATTATGAAGAAGAAAATAAAAAAGAAGAAGG
>CAZLZP010000085.1:2208-2430 GCA_964564045.1 uncultured Rickettsiales bacterium | reverse complement strand
ATGTCTGACAAAGTATTTAACGTGCTGTTCCTTTGTACTGGTAACTCTGCAAGAAGTATAATGGCCGAAGCGATATTGAACCATTTGGGGAAAGATGTATATCAGGCCTATAGCGCCGGCTCTAAGCCTGCAGGTAAAATAAACCCAATGGCGATAAAGGTGCTTGAATCGCACGGAGTACCAACCACAAGATTAAAAAGCAAATCCTGGGATGAGTTCATA
>CAZLZP010000085.1:0-2198 GCA_964564045.1 uncultured Rickettsiales bacterium | reverse complement strand
GTTATAGTTACCGTATGCAGCAACGCCGCAAACGAGTCTTGTCCTGTTTTCCCGGCTCAGTTCCAGAAGCTGCACTGGGACATACCAGATCCGGGCAAGAAAAAAAGAAAGCCACTTTCAAAACTGGAAGATTTCTTCCGTGTTTATCGCATGATAAACAGGCTTATAAAAGTACATTTTCTGAGCTAAAGCCCCTTTGCTTTGTCAACAAAAAAATCGTAAAAATCTTGCTATTTTTGTTTGCATATAGGGCAAATCATACTACTATATTTTCATAAAAAAATTGAACCTAAAAAGGGGTTAATGAAATGAAATCCAATATTGCAGAGATCATACCTATTTCTATCGTAAAAGAGATGGAGAGCAGCTACCTTGATTACGCCATGAGCGTTATTGTAAGTCGCGCCATACCTGATGCTCGTGACGGTTTAAAACCGGTGCACCGCCGTATAATTTTCTCAATGAACGAGAACAGTGTTCACTCTAACCGCCCTTACAGAAAATCCGCGCGTATCGTTGGTGATGTAATGGGTAAATACCACCCTCATGGTGATTCTGCCATTTACGATTCTTTAGTTCGTATGGCGCAAACCTTCAGCATGAGCCTACCGCTGGTAGATGGCCAAGGTAACTTTGGCTCGGTAGATGGCGATAGTCCTGCCGCAATGCGTTACACCGAATCTCGTATGACAAAAGCCGCGCATGCGTTGGTGGAAGATATCGACAAAGAAACAGTTGAATGGAATGAGAACTACGATGGTTCAGAAAAAGAACCTTCGGTACTACCTGCAAAATTCCCTAACCTTCTTGTGAACGGTTCAAGCGGCATAGCCGTAGGTATGGCAACAAATATCCCTCCTCATAATCTTGGAGAAATATGCGATGCTGCCTGTGCAATGATCGATAGCCCTGATATTACTATTGATGAGCTAACCAATATTGTTCCTGGCCCAGATTTTCCAACGGGTGGTTTAATAATAGGTAAAACACCTGCTATCAGCGCCCTGCAAACCGGTCGCGGTTCAGTTATCATGCGTGGTAAGGCCGAGATACAAGATATTCCTGGCGGTAAACAGGCTATCATCATCACTGAAATTCCTTACATGGTTAACAAGGCGCTGATGGTTGAAAAGATCGCGCTTCTTGTCCGTGAGAAAAAGATCGAAGGCATTACAGATCTTCGTGATGAATCAGATAAATCCGGTATTCGCGTTGTTGTTGAAACCAAGCGTGATGCAGTTGCTTCCGTTATCCTTAACCAGCTTTATAAATTCACCCCACTGCAAACAAGTTTTGGCGTGAACATGCTGGCGCTTGATTATGGCCGTCCGCGTCAAATGAATATCCGTGATTTCCTGGAAATTTTTATTTCATTCCGGAAGGAAGTTGTTACCCGAAGCGTTAATTTTGATTTGCGCAAAACACGCGAAAGGGCTCATACATTAATAGGTTTAACTTTAGCAGTAGATAATATCGATCAGGTCATCTCTATAATCAGAACATCGCCTGATGTGAACGTAGCCAGAGATAGATTAATGGCGGAATCGTGGCCAGCGGCAGGCGTTGAGCCGCTTATCAAGCTGGTTGAAGATGAATATAACGTAGTAGTTAAAGGCAAGTGTAAATTCACTGAAGCTCAGGCTAAGGCAATTCTGGAAATGAGATTGTCTCGTTTAACAGGACTAGAGCGCGATAAAATAACTGAAGAGCTAAGCGGCCTTGCAGAGAACATAAAAGAATTTTTATCAATACTTAGTGATTCAACCAAACTTATGGCAATAATCCGTGGCGAGCTTGTAGCGATAAAAGAGCAGTTCGCGGTTCCACGCAGAACCACAATTGAAGCACAGGGTCTGGACGAAGATATTGAAGACCTTATCGCGCGTGAAGATATGGTTGTAACGGTTACCCTAGATGGCTATATCAAGCGCGTTCCGCTTGTTACATATCGTGCACAAAAACGTGGTGGTAAGGGTAGAAGTGGTATAGATCTAAAAGAAGAGGACATGACAACACAGGTGTTCATCGCAAATACGCATACACCAATGCTGTTCTTTTCTACTAAAGGTAAGGCGTATAAATTAAAAACATTCCGTCTGCCGCTTGGTAACCCGCAATCTCGAGGCCGTTCAATGGTGAATATATTCCCACTGGAACAGAACGAAAAGATAAACGTTATCATGCCTCTTCCAGAGAAC
>CAZLZP010000084.1:0-5876 GCA_964564045.1 uncultured Rickettsiales bacterium | reverse complement strand
TTATTAATGATTTAAATTTATATAAATCAATATGTTGAATAGGCTAATGGCCTATTGCTGATAGCTGATAGTAAGCTTTTAGCTATAAGCCATCAGCCATTAGCTTTTCAATTGACAGCCAGCGGAAATACAGGTAAAAGGCGCACCTCTTTGAATGAGAGTATCCCATTAGGCAATTAAGCCTGTAGGGAAATGGTAACAGGAGATATAATATGTCATTCGCATCAGCTACACTAAAAGCACAAATCAGAGATAAATCAGGTACGGGCGCAGCCAGAGCTGTGCGTCGCAGCGGCGGGGTTCCGGTAATAGTATACGGAAAAGGCAAGAAAGAAGTTCTTCTTTCCCTTGATGCACGCGAGCTAACTTTGGAATATCAGCGCGGTCGTTTCTTTTCACGCATTGTTGAAATTGATGCTGGCGGCCAGAAACTTAACGTACTTCCTCAGGAAATGCAGATGGACCCTGTGAAGGATACTCCTGTGCATGCCGATTTCCTTGCAGTAGATGCAAAATCGAGAGTTAAGGTTGCGGTGCCGGTTGTTTTTGCAAATCAGGATAAATCTCCTGGTATCAAAAAAGGTGGTATTTTGAACGCGGTACGTCGCGCTATTGATGTATTCTGCGATGCAGATTCTATCCCGGAAAAATTCGTTGCAGATCTTAATGGTTTGCAAATTGGTGGTAACATTAAATGGCACAATATTGAAGTTCCTAAGGGTGTTGAATCTGTTATCGTTGGACGTGATTTTACAATAGCTACAATTGCTGGTCGTATGGCTGAGGAAGCTATTCCTACTACAGCTCCTGGCGCGGTTGCTGGTGCTGAAGTTCCTGGTGCTACTGCAGCTCCTGGTGCTACTCCGGCTCCTGGTGCGGCGGCTCCGGCAGCGGGTGCAGCAGCGGCTAAAGCTCCTGCGGCTAAAAAATAACTAACTACCTTTCCGGAAGAAAGAAAAAGGCCTCTGATGAACTCAGGGGCCTTTTTTATTGGAGGTTTATAAAGCCCTCTGTTCAGTAGATCTGCTAGATTCTATAACTTTTCTAGAATGTCCAATAAATTTCTTTTGTTTTTCCAGGGCTCTAGAAAATTCTTCTAACTCGTGGGGTTCTAGATTGAGATATTTTTTTGCCATTAAAATAATAGAATTGTCGTTCAGAGTGCGAGAGTTTCTATTTTCAAAAGTAGAGAGGGTGGAATCTTCTATGCCAATTGATTTTGCAAAATCTTCTCTCGACATTCTGGCTACCAATAGTCTGGTATTTAACGTAAGATCTTTCAAATTTAATTCCCCATCTAAAAAACTTTGTTTTATCTCAGCTTTAGTTTTGAATGCTGGAAGACTTAGAAAGTTTGCTGCAAGATTATCAGCTAATATATCATTATAAATAACAATGCTTTTTGATAAGACAAAAGCTTCTTCAGGTTTGAACAAAATCATACTTTCAAAAGTATTGCTAGCCGCCCTATGCTTATTTAACCTTCTTGCAGGTATTCCGCTTTTTTGTGAGATATACGGGTCGGGAAGCCCTGCTATTTTACAAACTTTGCTATATAAATTTATAGCACATTTTGCTTTTTTATAAAAGCCATCTGCTTCTGCTATTTTTTGTGAAAAATCTCTTTGAACATCTTCAATGGTAGTTCCTCTTTCTCCAGCTCCTGCAAGTTGAAGAAATTTAAATTTTATTTCATTATTTTTTAAATCAACAAACCTACTTTTTAGCATGTCGTTGATTGTTTCGGTCATTAAAGGGAAGGTAGGGGCGTTATCTTGAATTGCTGAGGTCCACGATTCCATCGTTCCACGGCTTACATTAAGTATAGTTGCTAATTTTCTGTAAGGTACTTGCCACTCTTGTTGCAGGGTAGAAATAAATCCTATAAAGCTTGGCTCTTTTGTTTTTTCTAAATAATCTACTAACACATCAGATAAGGGCTTTTTTTCTCTATAGGATGAGGCTAAATATCTTTTAACTTCTCTGGCTCTATCTTGCCATAATTCCTTTATAGCCGGCGGAAAGTTTTTACAGGATATAAGAGTCTCCAAAGTCAGAGAGCATTTTCTGTTCTGTATAATGCATTCCACCTCATTGTTGTAGCTTTCTGTAGCAAGCGCTAGGGCAAAATTTGTTTTGTGATCTTCCGTAAGCGTAGAATTAAAAAATTTGTCGATGTTTGGTAATCTTGGTAATGTGCCATCCTTAAACCACTTTCTTGCTGTAGTTACTCCGATACCATATTTAGCACCGAATTGTTCAAAGTCGTAGTTAAACTCATTTTTCATGAATTCTCTAAATAAACTTTGAAATGTAGGGGTTTTTTGCATAACAGATTATAACCCAAAAAGGTTAAAAAATCGTTAACAGAAAGCAATAAAATTATCGCTTGAATAACAGTGACATAAGTTGGAGGCGGTGTATTTTAACGCCCAAGAGATGAAGTTGTGTTAACAGTTCTATTTGTTCCTGAGGCAAGCCTACCACTTGTAAAGCCTGCTCTATATTTTGTTGCTCTATCTTCAGCAGGGCTATTTTTTTGTGGTAGGGCATTGCTGAATTCGCGAACATATTTAGGTAGTTTATCATCTTCAAGAGCAATTTCAGATAACCACGTTGAAATTACTTTTTTCTTGGCATTAACTGTAAAGCCATCTTTGCCCATTTTAAAATCTTTTAATAGCGCATCTGCTACACTAAGCTTATCTTCTAAAGCTAAATCAGAGCCAAGTAGGTTTTTCAAGCTTGCTGAGCTTGGTTTTTTTCCATCGCGCCATTCTACTATTATCTCGGTTCTTACATTGGCTGCAGCGGCTATTTTATCGATTTTACCAACAAATTCATCCTTTCTTGAAATTGTTGCTAGGGCTTTTTCAAAATTACTACCAAAACTTTCTGGTGCTGACATAAAAATAAAAATTTAAGTTATTAAAAGTTGTTTCGTATTATAACACAAAATAGTTAAGAAATCATTAACAAGCCTGTAATTTATTTATCGCTTAAATAACAATGGTATAGCAAGAAGGGCGATGATGCCGCCGGCGAAGAACGTATGGTCGGCGCCGTAATTATCCCACAGCATTCCGGCTGCTACGCTGGCTATCAGCATGGCCACACCGCATGCCAGATTGAAAAGCCCGAAAGCGGTGCCGCGCAATTCCAGCGGGGCTTTATCTGTTACCATGGTTGCTAACAATCCTTGTGTGAAGCCCATATGCAGGCCCCAAAGCGCAGTGCCAACCATCACCCAGATAAAGTTTGAAGCAAGCGCCAGAACCATGTTTGCCATCACCAGAATTACAATTCCTATCACCAGTAATTTCTCGCGCGATATTTTATCAGAAAGCGCACCAACCGGGTAAGATGAAAGCACGTAGGTAAAATTCATTACCACCAGAACAATTGGTACATAGGCAAGCTGCATACCAACATCCTGCGCCTTTAGTATAAGAAATGCATCGCTGAAACGCGCCATTGTAATTAAGGTTGCTGAAATAACCAGCACCCAGAAAGGCCGGCTGAATTTTTTAAGCCCGGCTTTATCGAAGGAAAATTTATTAAGCTTTTCCTGGGTTTTTCTTTCCGGCTCTTTCACGCCAAAAACAAGAACTACTATGCAGATAATAGCGGGAACAACCGCAACCCACATTACGGCGCGCATATCGTTGGCGAATAATATCATTAACAGTATGGCTACAACAGGGGCGAGCAGGGCGCCTATAGTATCCAGCGTTTGGCGCAGGCCAAAACATGCGCCGCGAATTTCCGGCGGGGCTAGGTCTCCCACCAGCGCATCACGAGGTGCGCCGCGTATACCTTTGCCTATTCTATCGGTAAAGCGCGCAAACGTAACCAGTCCTAGGCTATCTGCCATAGGGAACAGCGGTTTTGTTAAGGCGCCAAGGCCATAACCAATAACGGTAAGAAATTTTCTTTTGCCTAAATAATCGCTGAGTGTTCCGGAAAATATTCTGACTATCATCGCCACTGCTTCTGAAATGCCTTCTATGAAGCCAACGGTTGTCATGCTTGCGCCAAGTGCGCCAACCATGAACATAGGCAGTACTGCATGGGTAATTTCCGAGGAAAGATCCATGAACATACTTACAAAACCAAGTGCCCATATACCTTTAGGAATTTTATACAGTTTATTTTTTGGTTTTGTCACTGTGGTCTATTTTCAGGAATTTATAGACAGGGCAGAAATTATACAGGCCGGTTATAAGTAAGGCAAACCCCAGAATTGCAAGCAGAAAGCTGGTGTTGATGCCACCCAGCATTATAAGTGCGGTACCTGTAGCCATGCGTATCTGCCTTTCTAGTGTGTTTAGCATAAATTACCTCATTAGTATCTCATGTCGGCTTTAAACAGGTTTGCCATATCCCTGAACGATTTAAATTCAAGAACATTGCCGGAAGGATCTTTGATAAAGAAGCTTCCCTGTTCTCCGGCTTTGCCTTTAAAGCGCACATCTGGTTGTATCAGGAATTCTATATTGTTGTTAGCTATTTTATTAGCCAGCTTTTCCCAGTCGCTCCATTCCATAACAATACCAAAATGGCGAACCGGTACCTGTTCTTTATCAACCGAATTGGTTCTAACACTTACACATTCTTCCGGCTTAAGGTGGGCCGAAAGCTGGTGGCCAAAGAAGTTGAAATCTATCCAGTCATCACTTTCGCGGCCAACTATGCAGCCAAGCACATTGCAATAGAAGTTACGGGTTTCTTCAATATCTGTAATCGGGAATGCCAGGTGGAATGGGTTCATATTAACTATATATTACAGATATTTTTTAATGTCTAAAAATATTCTTTCTTTTTTGCAGGGAAATTATAATGTGCTTCGTATAAACCTAACAAGAGAATAAGAACTATGAGAATACTAACTTTTATAACTTTATTAACAATGTTCACTGCGGCTTTTTCGCTAACTTCATGCAACACGTTCAATGGCCTTGGCCAAGATATGCAGAAGGGCGGCAGGGCTATCAGTGATGCGGCCAACTAACCATAACTAACAGGAATGATATGAAAACCTTTAAAAACCTACCAATACTTGCACTAACATTGGCACTGGTGCTAACATCTTGCGCAAAGCAAATAGGCGGCTCTACTTATGTAAGCTCGGCTTCAACAGGTATAGTTTATGAAGGTATGATAATTTCTGCGCGTCCGGTTACAATAAAAGATTCCGACAAGCTTGGCGAAAAACCTGGTGTGGGTATGCTTGGCGGAGGTGTTCTTGGTGGTATAGGTGGTAGCAATATTGGTAAAGGCAAAGGTTCTTCAGCCGCTGCTGTTGGCGGCGCATTAGCCGGTGCGGTAGTTGGCGCCATGATAGAAGACCAGCTTAATACTCAGCAAGGCATGGAATATATTGTAAGGTTATCTGAAGATAGCCTTAGCGATTCAGATAACGAAACTCATGAGAACGTGAGCGTTGGCGGTAAAACTATTAGCCAGAAAATTCAGGGCTCCACAAAAATGGGTCTGAAATCTCGCACAATATCTGTTGTTCAGGGGATGCAAGATGGTACGTTTTCAACAGGTACAAAAGTGTTCGTTATCTATAACGACGACAGACCTCGCATAGTACCCGCTACTTACTAGTTTTATTTCCCGTAGGCGGCTTGTTTCATGATGTCGGATATCATGGTGTAGGCTGCTAGCCAGGCGGCCAGAAGCTCGCCTTTCATTTCATGCGGCTGCGCTTTTTGAAGTGCGTGGATCAGGGCCTTTCCAACAGTATCGTAATGTTCGGGCTTTGTGCCGTAGTTTACATGCCTTTTGCCAAGCTCTTCAATGGCGCCAATTATCATTGCGGGGTTGTGCAACGCACCAATAACAAACGAAAGTGTGGCCACCAGCTTTTC
>CAZLZP010000083.1:0-5893 GCA_964564045.1 uncultured Rickettsiales bacterium | reverse complement strand
ATCGTTACCGAACGTAGCCATAAAGAACGCAGTGGTAAGCGCCGAAGCACCTGCGTTAACCGCCGTGTTAACAAGCAGAATGGTTGTAATTAGGCTGTCTTTCCTGTCTAGCAGGTCTATCACCCTGCCCGCGCGCTTACTTCCTTCCATTTTACGCTTGTACATTTTAGCGCGACTGGCCGCAGTTATACCCGTTTCAGAAAGTGAAAAGAATGAAGAGATAAACAGCAGTACGCCAATAATAATTATTATGAACATTTATTATGTTTTTTAGGTTTTGTGTAATTTACAGGTTTTTCACAAGAATGCAAATTTAGCCAGATTGTTTACGCCGTTTAGAGACATTACCTTCTCCAACTGTGTGGACCTTCCCACGCTCTATTCGCATGCGCCCATCTTTGTTCACTATCTTCTCGCATGGCTCTAATTTTTGCGATGCTTGTGGTTTTGTTCTTTTCGATCTCAGCGGCGTTGTCAGTTAAATGGAAGGTATCTTTATCGTGGTTTGCAATAATGTATTTTATCAGCTCGGGGTCTTTTATCCAAAAACAGAAATTTGTGTTGTCTTCATAAACAGAAGGTCTGTTTCCATCAAACCTCAACCTTTTCATTTTTTTCTTACCTTCATGAAAATTAAGGTTGCCATCATTTTCTTCTATGTATCCCTTCACCAGCTTCTTAACTTTACCCTTGTTAGATAGCGACTCCCTTATAATAAGAAGGTCTCCTACCCTGCCCTCCATATCAACACGGCTCTTGTAGTGCTCGATAACTATTTTACTGTTTTCTTCCATGCCTATTATTATACCTAAAATTTTAGATAAATATACATAAAATTTATTTTGAATCCGAACAGATAGTTATATTTATCATGTACTTACACCCGATGTTCTGATAATTTGTTTTTCCTGTTTAATAACAATTTGGGGTTAAAAATGAAAATTAATACGAAATTTAATATGAGATATATGTTCAATTATTTGGTGGTTGTTGTGGCGCTTTACCTGTGCGCCGCCTGCAGCCAGCTGCAAACTTCTGAAACCGCACCTACCATAGATGATAGCGCTTATGAATATACGCGCGTACAAGCCACCCCAACAATTCACAAGCCATATACTCCTAAACCGGAAGGTTCTGTAGTTGCCATATCTGGCGATAACATGTGGTACTGGAATTAATTTTTTTACAAACTATTCCTGGTAATTCCCCCTAATAATTTTATGTAATTACAACCTATAGAAGTTTGTCTATAGGTTGTGTTTTTGCGCCTTATAAGAAGAAAAATACAATCTATTGAAGCGAGCCTGCAAAGCCAGTTACAAAAGCAACACAGTTTAAATAATATAACAAAATAAATAATTTTGGTGATTGACATACGCGGGCAAAAAGTTTATTGCGCGCACAAGACCGAGAGCGCTCTCAGTTGATAAAAAAATTGAAGTCCGAATAGGGCAAGAAACATTTTATCAAAGGGGAGAAAAATAATGAGAAAAGTAGGATTATTCGTACTATTTCTAAAGTCTGTAGCGCTGAATTTCTTTTTAGCAGTTCCCGCGATAGCAGAAGATTTCACTAAAAAAAACGCCAATATAGTTCTAGCTCAGGCAGTTCCGCAATATTACGTTGTGCCAATTTACCCTGCAGCCTATTACCCGCCCGCAAGCAATGCCACTTATTCACCTAAAAATTCAAGGGCCGGTTATGAGAACAGAGATGTTAACTATGACGACCGCGAAAAATTTCCGGAAGCTTCCACCAACTACCAGCCTAAAGGTGAGTATTATTGGTATTAATGTGAACGGGCTGAAGCATTAAGCGAGTTATACTTATCTACTACCATTTGGGTACTTATGGGGTTTGCCTTACGAAAATCTACACATTCCACTATGCCATACATGGCACCCCTTATTAAATCAGTTTTTTTGTTATGTCCTTTTAGAATAGAAGCAAGAGTTTTTGAAGAAACCATGTAATTTGAATTTGCATGCTCGAAGGCGTTTTCTTCACGCGATGGAATGCCTACTACCATTTGCGCAGACCGCACAAAGTGTTTTACGGCTTTTACAATAGTATCATTTCCTTCTGCCATTTTTATCATTAACTTGCCGTAAGTAAGAATATTGCCCATACTCTCACCTATTTCCTTGGCATAATTCTGATAAAAACTAATATCACCCTTACCTACTGAAACCAGCCTATCTATAAGCATTGGTATATTGCCGTCTCTATCAGCACGAACTCTTTGAGCCATGTGCTTTCCGTACTCTTTCGCCTTTTCTCCGGCAGCCTCTTGTGTAGAGTTATTATAATCTATAGTTGTTTCGTTTTTCAAATAGCCTTCTATGCGCTTCAAATTTAATGTCATAGCTGTAACTTCACGCTCTGCTGAAGCCTGCAGAACCGTTTGCCACGTATGAGCATCTCCGTCATAAGATATATTCTCTATAAAACTATCACCTTTCGTGATCTTTCTTGCTACAGCGGCTGCAAAAAGTTTTTTCTCGGCCGCTAAATTTTCTGGAGTATTTATCAACTCTTCAACGGTAGTTATAAGTCCGCCTATTTTTTTATTTGGCGCGCGCGTTGCATACTCTTTCCATCTTGGATTATAAGATTTCGCTGCCATTTCTGCCTTAGTGTCTTTGTGCTCATGCCTTCTGGAAAAAGCCACATCAGGATTACTTCTGCACACAAAAAGAGTGTCGTTCTTGCAATGATCTGCAAACTCACTATACCTTGTTATTTTTTCCCTTAGCGCTTCCGCCTGCTTACTTAGATCGGCCAGATCAAATCCACTTTCTGTAAGCAACGCACCAACTCTTTCCTGTTGCTCTTTTAGTTTTATATTTTCAGTGGCAAGCTTCTTGATACGATTTACCATGCTTCCAGCTATCTGCGCACCTTTAACATCTTTCCAAACGCCATCTGCTGCTGCATATTCTTCTTCCAGTTCCGATATTTTTTTATCGCTGTAGTTTAATTTTACTCTATTTTCTGAAAGGCTGAATATGTGATCCACAACGCTTTCAACCAGATATATTCTATCAACTGCTCTTTTTGAAGATCCTACAACCGGCACCATCTGCCCACTTTCAGCAGCGAATTCAACGCCCGTTTCAGAGGCATCCTTCACCCTTTCAGGAGTAGCTTTTTTACCTGTAAATTCTATTAGCGCCTGATCTCTTGCTGTTAGCTCTGTCATTTAAACTCTTTATAATATAACCGAAGTGTACACTAAAATGGTTAATAAACCGTTAACAGGAATGTATTTTTTTGATCACCCCCGTGCAACTGGATTTAACTTATCATGAATAAGCACCCTATGCAAGAATAGGATTATTTACACCCGCGAGAGGTAACTGTTTGATTTTCCATAGTTTTCCTTCATACCAAGAACGCAAATATTACAAAAGATTTCATTTATTTATTGCATTTATTTTATGGATAATTTAGTTAAAATGTGATATACTTCTTCTAACTTGAATTTTAGAACTTTATTAACGGGGGAATACAAACATGAAAAACAAAAATATATTAACCATTGCTCTTGTAGCAGTAACGGCAAACATAGCGCTTACCGGCTGCGATGCAATGAACCAAAAAACAGCTATAGATGAAAGAAATACACCGCCAAGAGCATATGTTGCGGCTCCTGGTTCTGATATTGCCAGCGCAGAAAATCCTTTAATGCTGGTTAATACCAACAACAGAACTTTAAATAACGCAAGCCCTGCAAACCTAAGCAGCATTGAAACTGCAGCTGGCCCAGGCGCTACCGCTACACAACCTGCGCCGGTTGTTATTCAAGGCGGCTACCTAGACCCTGAATCTATGGCAGGCAGCAGAATTAGAAACTAATGATATTCAGTTAACTTTGGTTGGTTAACAAAAAAGAAAACCCGGGTAAATGCCCGGGTTTTTTATTGGAATTTTATTGGTGACACTCAGATTAATTTTTTATTTCAATAAGTTATTATTTTATTGCCGTTAACGATTTGTTAACCTTTTTATGGTATAATTGGTGGGTATGGAAAATCAAAAAAAACAATTACAGGAGTCTTTCGGCGATGTAATCCGTGATTTATTGACAAATGTTTATGAAACCGATTATGCAAAATTTGTGAGCGATCATAAGGTTGGCTACAATACTGTAAAACAATGGGTAAAAACTGAAACTCAGCCATTACGGGAGATTCTTGACAAACTTTTAACCTCTGAATTCATACCAAATGAATATAAAAAAAGAATGGCGCACGCTGTTGCCGCAAAGGTCTGGGAAACTCAAAAAGAATACAATCCAAAAGGCAGAAGCCGGGGCCTTACCACCTTACAAGGCTTATTGGAACTTGAAAGTATACCTTCTGCAGTCAGGAGGGTTTGGGAAACGGAGCTTTATCAGCATAAGAACCCAAAAGCCCTAAACCCTGAAGGATTTGAGAACAAAAAATCATTTGGAAAAATCTTAGAGCAATATGTAAAAGAAGATGAAAATCCTACTCTGCCGAAATTCATACAAAAATTATATAACGAATGGAAAATGCCAAGTGCGAGTAGATTAGCTAGTGTTATAAACTATAGCCAGAGCGAGATATCTCTTTGCTTGACCTGCGCTCAAGAAACCCCAGACCAACACAAGATATTGAAAGTAACCACTATAGAGAATATTTTAAATTCTCCCGCTGTGTTTGCAGATCATAGAGCAAAGCAATTATTCTATAAACTTGCAAAAAATTTACTTCAAAAGAAGGAATTAGTACCACCTTCTATAGAAAACTATCATAGAGCAGTAACAAACGAACTAGAAAATAAGTTAGACCTCTACGCACAAAAATTACAGTCAGCAGCCTCGCATAGAGAGAAAGAATCCGTTGCAGCTGAATTGTTTCGCGATTTAGCAAGAACAAGTGGCTATACAGAAAAATATATTAGCTTAAAAACCGACTTAAAACTATCAGCAATAAAATGTTATTATTCAAAAGATGATAATTTATTCGGCGGTATAAAGGCAGCACATCCAGATTATGCCTTCAGGTGCGCCTACGCACTGATACCTCACAACAAAAGATTAGCAAATACATGTGCCTCTATATTTCTACATGTTTGCACTTACCACTCTAAAGAAGCTCTTGCGGCTTCTTTGTTAAATGGAGAAACCAGTATAAACCAAGCATTTCTTGAAACCAGACTATTAATTCAAAAACAAACCCTAACTGATTTTGCAAAATCTTTTGGCTCTACCCCCTATACGTTATCTCGTATAGAAAAGGGAGAAGCCGCCTGGGTAGAAGCTGGCCTTGCTTTCACATTCGCAACAAAATATCTGGGGATAGGGAAAAAAGAAGATCTTACTTTATATAGAGACAGGTTAGTTGACACAATGAAAAATAATAAGGTGGGAGCGGGCTATATACGTATATTTGAACGCGACTTTAATACTAAAGCTCAACAGCACTCCCCTGGAAGCCAACCTTCAGCAAAGAGAGCGATAGAAAATATATTAACTAGAGATGAGAGACCTAAGACAGGAACAGGACTAACAATTTGATTAGAAGGAGTTTTTTTGGATAAGGTATCCATTCCTTTAATTACGAACTCTGCCACTGCAGGGTTTTTTATTGGAGTTTTATTGGGATGCGCAGATCATTTTCCCATTGGCCTTAGCTTCCCCTCTCCAAAATGACCGCTACCAGGAAAGTTTAAGCCTTTTTCTTCTATTGCGTATATGGCCACAGCTACAATTTGTGCGGCAGCGCCCTTATATATCAGCTCGCCTTCACCAACCCCTTCTTTTATCTGCCCTGTAAAACCGTGCACCGCCGAAGCAACCTCTGCCATGCGACCTTTATCATACAGCCCTTTGATGCTGAATTCATCTACAATAATGCCCGGTGTA
>CAZLZP010000082.1:0-5932 GCA_964564045.1 uncultured Rickettsiales bacterium | reverse complement strand
GGAATCTGTGGCGCCGTTCAAAGTTGCTATACTTAACCTTAAACAAGGTGATGCCGAAACCGATAAAGCCTGCGAAGATTTATACCAGAAGTTACAGGCAAATGGCGTGGAAGTGCTATACGATGATAGAAATGAATCTGTTGGTAGTAAATTTTCCACATTCGAGCTTATCGGCATTCCACATGGGGTTGCCATAGGCCCTCGCAGCCTTAAAGAGGGTAAGGTTGAATACCTAAATAGGAAAACTGGCGAAAAATCAAACATTCCTGTTGAAGAAGCTGAAAAAAAGTTTAAATAAGATTTATTAGATTTTGGGGAGTCTAAACTAAACTTAACAAACAAGGACTTAAAATGAATAAAAAAACAATCACGTACATAGTTATAGCAATTGTTGCTATACTTGCTGTTAACACTCTAATGGGTGGCAAAAAAGAAGGCGCTGATAAAGCCGCTTCTACTGCTGCAACTGAAGAAAAATCTGCTGTTGAAGAAGCTGCTACTAAAGTTGAAGATGCTGCGAAAGATGCTGCTGCTGCAACTGAAGAAGCTGCTGCTGATGCCGCTAAAACTGTAGAAGCTGCTGCTGGTGAAGCTGCTGAAGCTACTGAAGGCGCTGCAAAAGAAGCTGCTGCTGCTGTTGATGAAGCTGCAACTGATGCTGCTGCTAAAGTTGAAGGCGCTGCTGATGCTGCCGCTGATGCTGTAAAAGAAGAAGCGGCTCCTGCTGCTACTCCAGCTACTCCTGCTGCTGGTCAGTAATCATTTAGCAAGTATTGCAAAATAAACTAACCCCGGCTAATTTGTCCGGGGTTTTTTATTGAATTTTATTCGGAGTTTTTTTATGAAGCCAAAATACACAATTCTGCTAACTGCCATAGTTATATCATTATTTTTGGTTAACGAATTTGCACTGCATAAAAATACTGGAAATAGCACGGTTGCTGTTACTGCTGCTGGTTCTTCGGGCGAAGCCCTTGTTGGTGGCGCATTTGAACTAACCGACCAGAATGGTAATAAATTCACTGAGCAAAATTTAATTGGAAAATACTCTTTAGTTTATTTTGGATTTACTAATTGTCCGCATATATGTCCGCTGGCTCTTTCAAACATGAGCTTGGCCCTGAACGAGCTTGGCGGCAAAGCAAAAGATATTCAGATCGTATTTATTACCGCAGATCCTAAGCGCGATACAGTGGAAAGACTAAAAGAATTCTTAGGCAATTTTAATGCGCCTATTGTTGGCCTTACAGGAACTGACGAAGCTTTGGCGAAGGCCAATAGTGCGTACAAGGTGTATGCTGAAAAACTATCTGCAGATGCTAAAGGCAATTACGATATAAACCACACATCAATTATCTATATCATGGATAAGAACGGCAAGTTCGTTTCTCATTTTAACCACGAAACTAAGGTTGCCGATATAGTAAAAAAGCTAAAAGATATTAACTTATAGCGTACAGGTTGCCCTGCATCCAATCTGGCTTATAACCCATGAATTTTGATACTTTGCCCATTTCTTCCAATATAAGTTTATACTTAACTTTCTTCTCTTCCGTATCTTCAGTATGATTTTGTTCGGCCTCAAAGCATATAGTGCTAAGCTTGTTTGCGCCAAAGTTTCCAGATGCACCTTTAAGTTTATGGGCGGCGCTTTTCCAGCCTTCATTATCAAAAGAATTCATTGATTCATTCAGGCTTTGCAATGCTAACTTTGCCTGCTCGAAGAATAAAGACACCAGCTCGCGTTCTTCCTTCTTGTCGCCGTCGGTGAACATCCTCAAATGCTCCATATCAACCGGAGTGCTGATATTAACAACATTGCCCACTGTCTTTTCTTCGCTAATATCGCTAGATATGCTTGGGTCAATATCGATAAAATTACTTATAACATCTATCAGCCTGTTACTTTTTATTGGCTTAGATATATACTCATCCATACCTGCGCGTAGACATTTTTCTCTATCGCCGCTCATTGCGTTTGCTGTCATGGCTATAATATTTAGGTGGCCGCCTTTTGCTTTTTCCATTTCACGGATAAGCCCTGTTGTCTGGTAGCCATCAAGGTTGGGCATCATGCAGTCCATAAAAACCAGGTTGTACGTATTCTTGCCTATCATTTCTAACGCCTGCAAGCCATCATCAGCCAGGTCAACATCAGCAAAACCTAATTTAAAAAGTAATTTTTTAGCGAACAGCCTGTTAATAGGGTGGTCATCTACAACCAATATCTTTTTGCTAACATCAAGTTTCGTTATGTTTTTAGATGCCTTCTTGGTGTTTATTGCCTCAACACCGGCTGCGGCTTTTTTCAGGGGAAGAATGAACCAGAACTCTGAACCATAATTCACAACGCTGTTAATGCCTATTATACCACCCATCAGGTTCATGTACTCTTTACAGATTGCAAGACCAAGGCCGGTACCGCCGAACTTCCTTGTAGTAGAAGTATCCGCCTGTACAAATTTTTCGAATATTTTGTCTTGTCTTTCCGCAGGTATGCCGCAGCCAGTATCTATCACGGAAACCTTTATTATATCATCCTTGAACTTGGTATGTATCTGAATACCGCCTTTATCAGTGAACTTTATTGCGTTGTTCACCAGGTTTCTTATAACCTGCATAACTTTTGAAAGATCTCCCATCAGTATGTTGGAAATATCGCCTTCTGTGGTTATTTTAATTTCGCCAAGGGCCTTTTCATCAAGTATCGGTTTGTATAATTTGTTTATATCTTCAATAACCTGCATAAGGTTATAAGGAGCTTCTTCAACCTCCATCATTCCGGCTTCAATTTTAGAAAGATCAAGAATGTCGTTAAGTATGTTAAGTAAATTATCGCTGCTGCTGTAGATAATTTTTGTATATTCCTTCTGTTCTTCACTAAGGCTTGTATCCAGCATTAGTTCTGCCAGGCCCATTATACCGTTCATCGGGGTTCTAAGTTCGTGGCTCATATTTGCCAGGAAGTCAGATTTTGCTTTATTAGCCAGCTCTGCCGCTTCTTTCGATCTTTTTAGCTCTTCTTCTTCAATTTTCTGCTGGGTTATATCACTGATTATGCAAACCATCTTTTTCTGGCCATTATCAAGACTAACTTTGCTTATACCAACCTTAAGGTTCAGGTTACCCTTGCTGGCAGAGTAAGCTTTAAGCTCGGTCTCAAAGCCAATGTCGCCTTCTTCATCTGTATCACCAAAGTTAAGATAAAGGTTCACATATGTGTTAAAAAGTTCACCAGATGCTTCTGTAAAAAGGTCGCTTGCTGCCTTGTTCAGAATTTCGTCGTTGGTTTTGCCAAATATCCTGGTGGTTGAAACGTTAAGATTTTCAACCCTGCCTTCTTTGTTAACAACAATTACGCCATCAATTATCTTATCCAGAATAACGTGGAACTGCTTTGCTAAATAAACTGAAGAATCTTGTATTATCATAACTAACTCCTCTTTTCTTCTTTATATTTTTCGATGTAGTGAAGTATCTTTTCTTTAGGGAAGGGCTTACCAACAAAACCCTTTGCGCCCTTTTGGATGGAAAGAACGATATTATCTTTGAAGGCGTTGCCACTCAGCATTACAACATAAGTGGTTTTGTCTATTGAAATAAACTTTTCCAGCAATTCCATGCCGTTACAATCTGGCAGGTTGATATCTAGGAACACTACGTTCGGGGCATGTGTTACATATTTGAGCAACGCATCGTTGCCATCGTCGGCTTCAATAACATCAAAGTCTTTGGCCAGAATATTTTTAACCAGTCTTCTTGAAAAAAGATCGTCTTCTATAAGCAGTATTTTTGTTTTTATATTTTTGCTTTTTCTTTCGGCCATAGTGGCCATTAAGGTGCTATCAAGTTCAACATTGATCGGAGATCTGCTTTTATAAACTTCCTTGCTGGCTTCATCTACACTGCGTTGTGCCGCTTTCTTCTCAAGTTCAATAAGTTCTATCTTTTTATTGCAGATACTTTTTGCAATTATAGCGTTCTTTTCAAGGTCGAAAACCTGAATTATCCTGCTAACATCTTCGCCGCAAACCTCTGAAAGTTTCTCGTATACAGAATCTATCAGCATTATTGTTGCGCCCTGATAAGTTATCATCATGTCGTAATCGCTGAATATATACAGGCTAGATCTTTGTTCACCAAAAAGCTTGTTTACAGCTTCTGAAGCAAGGCGAAGAATACCAAGCTTCTTATTCTGAAGTGCCGAAAGTTTTATTAGCATTGCACGGTGTCCGAAGGCATTCTTTTCAAGAGCTTCAATTTCCCTGATGCACAAATTTTCGCTATTTTCTGATACTATTTTCATACGTTATACAAAGCTATTGCCGTGCCAAATATAAATCTTTGTATATCAATGGCATAATATCTGTAGTTGAAGTGACTGTATCATTTTGAATCCCAATTTGAAACAGTTCTTGAAGATGCATAAAAATTGAATAAAATTTAAGTGTTATACTCCAATAGTTGTTAGATATTGGCCCTTACCTATGGCCAATTGCCTATTGCCTTTTTAGGAATATAGAGATAGCATTCGCTACCTTATGCAAGGACGCAAAACAAATTAACAAAAAGGAACTAATTATGTCAGCAGCATTGAAATTTCATAAGAATGAGCAGAAAGGCTTTACTACGCAAGGTCGTGGCAAGGTTTACGAAAATATTATCGATACAGTGGGTGATACACCGCTTGTACGTTTAAATCGCATAGCCAAAGAAGCTGGCGCTAAGGCAGAAATTTACGCAAAGCTTGAATTCTTCAATCCGCTTTCTTCAGTGAAAGATAGGCTTGCACTAGGCATGATAAACCAGGCTGAAGCTGAAGGCAGAATAAAGCCAGATTCTATTCTGGTTGAACCAACTTCAGGTAACACAGGCATTGCGCTTGCGTTCATTGCGGCGGCACGTGGTTACAAACTAATTCTAACAATGCCTGAAAGCATGAGCTTGGAACGTCGTAATATGTTAAAAATTCTTGGTGCTCAGCTGGAACTTACAGAGGCTGCAAAAGGCATGAAAGGTGCAATCGCGAAAGCTCAGGAAATAGTTGCATCAAACCCTAAGGCTGTAATGCTTCAGCAGTTTGAAAACCCGGCTAATCCTGAAATTCACCGTAACACAACAGCGAACGAGATCTGGAACGATACTAACGGCTCGGTAGATATATTCATTACCGGTGTTGGTACTGGCGGCACACTAACTGGTGTTGCCGAAGTTCTTAAAAGTAAAAAACCTTCTGTAAAAATAATCGCGGTAGAGCCGGAAGATTCTCCGGTGCTTTCAGGCGGTCAGCCTGGCCCTCATAAAATTCAGGGTATCGGCGCTGGTTTCGTTCCTGGAATTCTTGATACAAAACTTATCGATGAAGTTATTAAAGTTGGTAACGAAACATCTTTCAAAACTGCCCGTAAACTGAATCAACTGGAAGGCATACCTGCTGGTATATCTTCAGGTGCAACAGTTGCGGCGGCTTTAGAAGTTGCAGCCCGCCCTGAAAATGCAGGCAAGAAAATAGTGGTTATCTGCGCTTCAAGCAGCGAACGCTACATTTCAACGGCATTGTTCGATTTCTAGTGGAATTAGAGCATTACTACATATAGTATGCTCATTCAATAATGGCGCTATGTCTTGATTGCGCGGTTTTGGGTAATTGCAATAATACACCATTAAAACTCAAAACTGCGTAAAAGTTATGCGCAAAAACCTTTTCCCTTACCCCTGAACCCTATCTTTATATACACTGGTAATCCGACTCAAAAAAACGAGGGATTATGAGTAGAATATTAGCGAGGGTACTTTCAATTATAATTACATTGGCTTCAACGCCTTCAGTTGCGGGCGAGCTTGATGATCTTATCGGAACGTTGCAGCAGATAGATATGCACGTGGCAGATACTGGTTTTCAGGTAGATAAAAACAAATACTCATTCGGCAG
>CAZLZP010000081.1:0-5963 GCA_964564045.1 uncultured Rickettsiales bacterium | reverse complement strand
AATTATTAATATATGGATCAGCCAATAAATAAATTACGTAACAGGCAGGAGTTTCTTGGCTTACGGCATAAGCATCATTAGTGTAATCTTGGTCATCAGTACCGTTTATGCAATTTTCAAAAGAAAATCCTGAGTCGCCACCAAACCATGCCCATACCTTGCCCCCAAGCGGGTTGTTATCATCTAGCTTAGTATCTATGAAGAAAGCCTGAGGCGCTGTTAAAAGGCCGTTTGCATATTCCGTGTTCGATAAAATTTTACCAAGCACTATTGAATCTACATTGCCATAGTTCTTGCCAGCATCTTGCAGAATATACTGATACATACTATACCCACCGCCAGCAAAAGGCGCGGAAGGAACTACCGTTCCAACATCATTAACATCAAAATTACTAAATCTGGATCCGGCATAGAACTTATTGAGTATCTCTGAACGTGAAAGCTGGTTCCATGCATTTGTCTGTTCATTACTGGCTTCGTCTATTACTCCATCAGCATCGCCGTTTGTTGTACCAGCCCATGTACCTTCGGCATCAGGATAGTCACCTGGCGCAAACATGTATTTTTCTTTGAACTGATCGTAGGCGTTGGTATATTCCTTAAGGTTAGTAATAATAGCATTCATTTTCATGTTTGTTAGAACATCCCTACCCTTTAATATACCCGCTATAATTATGGCTATTATTACCATTACTATTGCAAGCTCTACCAGTGTAAACCCTCGGATTTTACTATTCATCTAAATCCTCCAATAAATAAACTATCTGGCAGTCTTTTTCAGTGTTACTAACCAGGTATTCAGAATTAATATCGCCCTGAGTAACTGAACAATTAATTGTTACAAATGGAGATGTTGCTCTTGGCCCAAGAATTTTACCTTGGTGAGGCAGGCCGTCATCTATTTTCAAATCTAAACTATAGGCATCTTGTGGAGATACTACGCCCCTTTTCAAAGATTTACTATCAGTTGTTGCAACACCAACCGCTGCCGCGACTATAGAGTTTGCTGGAGATACATAGTTTACACCTGTTATGAGGTCTGCATCATACTCTACCATTCTATAACCCGATAGATTGTAGGGCCCTTGCGGAATCTCTACCCCAAGAATAGGTGCATTTGATCCCCCAAGAGACCTTGAGCCTGAAAGCGTATTCTTTAAAAAACCGGAAAGCCCTAAATGCTGCCATGCCAGATATTCTTCCGTATCTTCCACTATTTGCCAATCTCCATCACCGTTGTTTGTATTGCCCGCACCCCAGTATGATTCAGCATCAACCATATCACCCGGAACAGAAGAGTATTTGTTTTTGAACTGCTCGTATGATGTTCTGTAGCTGGTAAGATCAGATATAAGCTGGTTAAGCCTTGCAGTATCACGCATGTTCGAACCAACAAGCACACCGGCAACAGCAAGGCCTATTATTACAACAACAATAGAAAGTTCAATTAACGTAAAGCCTTTTGAAGTTTTACAATTATACATTTATTCGCCTTCTATAAGAAGATCACCGTTATCTTCAATTTTCTCTTCCACACTTTCTGCAACCGGCTCACTAGCAGTTGTAGCTGCGCTAGGCTCTTCATTGTCTGACTCGTTATAATCATCATCAAGCGATTCGGCATTTTCATCTTCAGCCACAACCGGCTTGTCGTCTCCGTGGGGAGATGAAACATCACACTCATTTGCGAAAATATCGCCAAGGATGCTTTCTTCAAATTCAGAACCCTGCGGCATATCAGATAATGTAGAACTATGTTTCTTTATTCTTATAGCTAAAAACTTGCGAGATTCCTCAGAGTAGCGACACAGAACCTTCTCACCATCAGCATTAGCTTGTTCATGCACACATGCCCCAACCGAATTTAGACCAACTATTCTATTATGAATAACTAATTTAGGGTTATCAGGAGATTTTGTATCGCACTCGAACGGTGTGCAGTTGTACAGGTTATCTCCGAGCAACGCACATTCATTAGAAAAGGATACCGCCGGAACAAATAAAACAGATACAAAAAATAAGAACGCTGATAACTTCATAACTATAAATTTAAATTGCATGAACAACTTATACAAAATATTATTAATTAGTTAAATAGTTTTATTTAAATAACATGGAAATACCTGAGCCTACAGAAATTAATAAGGAAAATCATGGCACGCTTTACCTGACCATCTCGGTTTTCCTTGTTATTCTGTCGTTCTTTATAATGCTGAATGCCATATCTAGCAACAATAGCCAGAAAAACCGAGATATAACAAAATCTGTGGTCCATGAGTTCACCGGCAAAGACCTAAAGCAAAAGATACAACTGTTCGATAAAAACAAGTATGAGGTTAAGCCAGTCCAAAGCCCGCTTGATTTCAAGGATATAATTACAAGCTTTACTGACTCACAGCAGAAGAATGTAAGTCCGGTATTAAGCGAATCACCATCCAACTATACTATAAGCGTAAAAATCAATAATGTGTTCGGCCCTGATAGCCCCGATGTAAGGCTGCCTGCCGAGGCCTTCCTTACATCACTGAATAATTACATAAGCCTGAACCGCAAAACCCCTGAGGCTACCGCCAAGCTGGTTTTGCTTTATAACGATACTGACAAAGCCTCCAGATCTATGGCACTGGCAAGAATTGAGAACCTGTATGCCACGCTTGATTACGCTAATCAAAGGAACATCAGCTTTTCGTACTCTACCGCTAAAAACTCTGATAGGGCCGATCTGGCTAATAACATTTATATATTGTTTGATAAAAATGAGTTCTGAAGATCAAATAAAGATAGAAGAAGAGCAGGCCAAAGCCACAAGAACCTGGCTGCTTAGCTTTATTGACCTGCTTTCTTTAACGCTTGGCTTTTTTGTACTTATGTATGCCACCCGTGATGTTTCGCAGGAGCAGTTTGCCGAGATAAAAAGTGCATTTATACAATATACAAACGGCGAAAAGCCAGCCAAGGAGTATAAATTCATCTCTAAACCGGGCAGCTCGGTTATAATAAGAAGCGCCTCCAAGCTAAGTTACCTTGAAACACTATTCAAAAATTCACTTATGTATGAAGCTTCGCTGAATATAAGAATGATAAGGAGCACCAACAAAATAATACTTGAGTTCGATGCAGATAGCAAAAATAAGGCTGGTTTCCAGAAGAGCCTGACCGATAAAATGCTGGCGCTTTCAAAAACCATAAACTCTTTAAGTAACCAGATAGAGGTTGCCGCATATGGAAGTGATATGAAAGAAAACATTAAAGTTACCGAGGCTGTAAGCAAAAAAATCGAGGAACTTGGCTATGAATACAAAATACTGAGAACCCTGCAAAAAAATAATTCTTCGGAAAGCCTTGAAAAAAATAAAAATAAGACGAAAATACAGATAATAATAAATAACTATGAATCTGTTTTCTAAATATTTTGTTTTTACTGCTGTTTTACTGGCCCTGGCGCTTGTGAAACTGGGTGTAAACGCGCAAGAGCTTGCTGAGGTTCAGCCGGTGCAGGCCGATGTTGAAAAATTCAACGATTTTTACAGGTTCAGCTTTAAATCTACCGACTATCTTCCTTTTGATATTCTTATGGATGGCAGCGATGTAGTTATTGACTTCGAAAAAGCCAACAACCTTGATCTTTCAAAATATATCTACGTTGATAGCATAGTAAGGTCTTTTGGCTCTAGCGGCGATGGAAAATCTTATGTTATACGGGTTAACGCCGATGGCGCTAAAGCAAGAAAATTCATTGGCGATGATAATACCACAGGCTTCGACCTGTTTATTTCCAACGAGAAAAGTCAGAAACAAACCATATTGATGTCTGCCTTACCGGGAGATGGCACCACATCTTCACCCCAGCGCTCAGGGGTTCAGATAATCACCTACCCTAGTTTTTTTGTTGGCCCACCACGGGCAGAACAGCTTGTAACGCCAGATAGTGAGTTTGTTGGCCCGCCACAATATGACGATAAACAATATGCCGTTTACGAAATAATGAAAACAGCGGAAGAAGGGGCAATAATACCGGAGATAGAGGTTGACAGCAAAGGCTTTAAACTTACGTTTCCGCTTACCGATGTTGATGGTGTTAGCGCTGCCGCCATGCTTAGGAACAATAAATTTACAATAATCTTTAATACAATAAACACCCTTCAGCTTAGTGATGTAACGCCAAACCAGTTCATCAGCAAGGTAGAAAAAATTCCTGATAATAAATATAGGATAGTTGAAATATCTCTTAATAAGAAAAAGATTGGCAAAGCGCAGTATTCACAAAGCTTTTACAAGCTTGATGATGCCTGGGTTCTGGAGTTCTATAAAGAAGATAACAAGAAAAAAAGAGTTGAGACCACCCAGCTTAACCTTGCTGCCGAAAACAACTTCAATGAAAAACGTTTTGTTGCCAAGGCCGATAGCGTAGTTGGACCAGTGGAACTTATTGATGACCTAACCGGAAACAAATTAAAGGTATTTCTTATAAAAGATAGTTCTACAGGAGTGCTCCTTCCCAGAGAATTCGTAGATCTTAAGGTTATGCCATCACTACAAGGTATATTCCTTGAGGAAAAAGCCGATTACCTATATTTCGATAATAACGATAAAAGGCTTATTATTACCAAGCTGAACAATATGCAGATATCTGATGAGGTTATCTCTACCGAAAGCGAAACCAAGAACGCTATACTTGCGGCCTCCAGGATAAAAGGCGTGTTCCTGAGTGACTCTATACTTCCTTTCCCGCTAACAGTAGAAGACAAAACGAAGAAGGCAGAAAAGAAGAAAGAAAAAGAAGCAAAAGAAGAAGCTGAAGAAGACGAGAACCCATCGAAAGAAGAGGCTAATGAAGGTGCCGATAAGGAAAAAACCGCAGAAGGCGAAGAAGCTGCCGAGTCTGGCCTTGCATTACTTGATGAAGAGGAAGATGCCTACAAGGAAACTCTTATTGAAGAGGAAGATATTACCGCCGCAGAAGACAGGAAAGATGTTACCAGCCTTTCTATAGATCATCTTAACCGAATAATAGCCGCCTTTGGAGAGAAAAAATCTGATACCAAGTTAGAGTTCGCCAAATTCTATTTCACAAAAGGTCTATATGCCGAAAGCCTTGGTATTCTAGAAGACCTTAAATCAAGTGACCCAGGCTACAAAGATATCTTCAAGGTAAATACCATGCTTGCTGCTACCCAGTATTTAACAGGTAAATATGGTGATGCTTTTGAAGGATTCTCTAACCTGCTTGTTCCGGCAGAAAAGAATAAAACCTACAGCGAGATACTTCTGTGGCAGTGGGCAAGTAAAACCATGTACAATATAAAAACACGCAATAACGATGAAAGCCCTATTGAAATAGATTTTGTTTCAAGCCATGATAAGTTCATGCAGCAATACCCTATGGATCTGCGCTATTCAATGGGCCTGATGTACCTAGATGAAAAAATAAAAACAAACAAGATAGATGAAGCCAAGAATATAATTGATATAATAACCTTCAGCGGAGTACCAAAGAATTTTGCTGCCGAAACAAAGTTCTATAGAGCCTATCTTGCAGACAAAGACGGTGACAACAAGTTTGCTACCAAGTTATATGAAGAGCTTATCAAAGATGTTTCGAACAGAGAAAGCAGGGCCAGAGCCCTGGTTGAGTTCACCAAGAATCAGCTACTGAAAAGCGAGATAAAAAATGACCAGGCAATAGAGAAATTCCTTCAGGCGGCAACAATATGGCGCGATGATTATTTTGAAATGGATATACTTGAGATAGTTGGACATCTTTTCGTTTCAGAAAATAATTACATAAAGGCCCTGGAAAACTGGAAGCATATCGCCGATAGCTTCCCTGAAACCACAGAATCGGTTTTTATTCTTGGCAAAATGAAACAATTATTCGTTGATCTTTTCGATGGCGGCATTGCCTATAAACTGGAGCCACTGGAAACACTTAAGCTTTATTTTGGCTTCCGCGAGCTTACTCC
>CAZLZP010000080.1:0-6085 GCA_964564045.1 uncultured Rickettsiales bacterium | reverse complement strand
GTAGTGCTTTTTGTATAGTTTGTAATTTACAACTTTAACCCATGTAGGTGTTTTATGTCTATCCTTAATATGCGTCTTTCTAAAAAACTTCCTTTACTTATTGTTATGTTCGCCTTCATCACCGCAATAGGCGTTTCGTACTTTATATATAAAGAGGTTGCTGAAAAACTGACTGAAAGTAACAGATCGGCCTTGTTCTCTTTGATGGATAATAAATCGAGCGAGCTAACTAATTACCTTAATTCTCTTGAGCAGGACATTAAATTTATGTCTTCTGCAACACAGACAAAAAAAGCCCTGCTTGATTTTAAATCCGGTTACGAGCAATTTGGCGCCGGGGCAAAAGACGCGCTACAAAAACTATATATTACAGATAACCCTAACCCTACTGGCAGCAAACACCTACTAGATTATGCAGAAGATGGCTCTACTTATTCTGCCATACACAAAGAAAATATGCCTTGGATACGTAGCTTTTTAGTTCAAAGGGATTACTACGATATCTTCCTTATTGATACTAACGGTAATGTTGTATTTACTGTGTTTAAAGAACTTGATTACGCAACAAATGTGTCAGAAGGTGAATGGAAGGATACAGATATTGGCAATGCTTTCCGTAAAGCTATGGAAACTGCATCAGGTGAAGTACATTTTTTCGATTTTAAACCTTACAAACCTAGCTTTGATGACCTGCAAGCTTTATCTCTACACGTATAGATGATGAAGCTGGCAATGCCCTTGGTGTACTTGTTTTCCAGATGCCAGTTGCAAAACTTAATGCAATTTTTTCAAATACAAGCGGTTTAGGCGAAACTGGTGAGATATCGCTTTATGGCCCAGATTTTCTAATGAGAAATAATTCCCGTTTCTCTAAAGAAGGAGAAACTTCAATACTAAAAAGAAAGTGGGAAGTTGACCACGTTTCAGAGGGAGTTGAAGGCGTTAAAGATTATCAGTACGACGTTGATTATAAAGGAACCCCTACGCTTGTAGCGCACCAGCAATTTGCATGGAAAGATGCAAAATATGCCATGATCTCCACAATGGATATATCTGAATTTGATGCACCACTTATTGCACTAAAGAAGCAAATAATTCGCGACACAGCTATTGCGCTTGTACTATGTGCTGTACTTGGCTGGCTGGTTGCTCGTACAATATCTCGTAATATCGTACGCCTTGCTAATTCAGTAACTGAAATATCTAAAGGTATAGATAGCGATGTTCCCCTGAAAGATTCTAAAGATGAACTAGGCGATATTGCGCGCAGCCTTACTACTATTAATGAAGTTGGTAAAGCCGCAATTAGGGTACAAAACGCCCTAGATAACGTTCGTGGCAATGTAATGATGGCTGATAATGATAACAACATTACATACCTTAATAAAACCATTCAAAAGATGTTTAGGGCTAAGGAAGCTGAAATAGCTCAGATCTTCCCTGGTTTTGCCACTGATAAGCTTATTGGTATGAATATTGATAGATTCCACGCTAACCCAGAGCATCAGAAAAAAATAGTTGGTGGCTTGTCGGGTACGCATGAGGGAACTGTTAGACTTGGCAATTATATATTTGACCTAGTAATAAACCCTGTAACAAATGCTAAAGGCGAAAGGATAGGTACAGTGGTTGAATGGACCGATGTAACTGAACAACGTAAACAGGAGCAGCTTGAACGCTCTATACAGCAGGAAATTGAAACTATTGTTCAGGCTTCTGCCGCGGGTGATTTCTCTCAAAGATTACCAACTCATGGCCGCGAAGGATTCATGCTTAAACTATGTGATGGCATGAACAGAATTTCTTCTGTTTCTGAAAAAGGCTTGAATGAAATTAAAGAAGTTATTACCAGCCTTGCAGAAGGTGACTTAACTAAGAAGATCGATGGCGAGTACCAAGGCATGTTTGATGAGATCAAACAGGCTGTGAATGAAACCATTGAAAAACTGAAACAGATATCTGGCGAGATCAAAGAAGCTGCCGGTTCGGTTTCAGCATCTGCGGGTGAGATATCATCTTCAAGCGCTGATCTTTCTAAACGTACAGAAGGCCAGGCCTCTACCCTTGAACAAACTGCCGCTTCAATGGAAGAGATAACCGGTACTGTTAGAAGTAACGCTAAGAACTCTCAGGATGCTAACACGTTCGCAACTGAAGCAAAAGCTGTTGCACAGGAAGGTGGTGATGTTGTTAAACGAGTTGTTGGTGCCATGGAGAAAATTACGGCCTCTTCAACTAAAATATCTGATATCATCAGCGTTATTGATGAAATTGCATTCCAAACCAACCTGCTTGCGCTTAACGCCGCTGTTGAAGCTGCCCGTGCAGGTGATGCCGGCAAAGGTTTCGCGGTTGTTGCTGATGAGGTTCGCGCACTAGCTGGCCGTTCTTCTGCGGCATCTAAACAGATCAAAGAACTTATCAACCAATCTGTCGATCAGGTTAAAGATGGCTCTTCATTAGTTGAAAAAGCCGGTGTTACGCTTGATAAGGTTGTTGACAGCTTCAATAAACTTGCAGGGCTTATCTCGGAAATTACTGTAGCAGGCGAAGAGCAGGCTCAGGGCATTAACGAAATAAACACTGCCGTATCGCAAATGGATTCTGCAACGCAAGAGAACGCGGCGATGGTGGAAGAAGCTACGGCTTCTGCACAAACGCTTTCAGAGCTTGCAACTAACCTGAACGATCTGGTTGGCTTCTTTAAGGTTGATGAGAATGATCAACCGAAAGCACCTGTAAAGGCTGCTGTGAAACCGGCTCAAAAAAAAATAGCTGGAACAGCTAATGTTAAAGTTTCTCCTGCACCTAAGAAGGTAGCTTCTGCGGCACCTGCAAAAGGTTCTGATGAGGGTTGGGAAGAGTTTTAATAGTTAGATTATACAAGACTTAGAAAACCCGGATTTATTCCGGGTTTTTTATTGGAGGTGGTTAGAATTTAAGATACTTCCCTCTACTTGCCTTTGTAGTGCGAGGATAAGTAGTTGTTATTTTATGATGAACTTAACGGGAACCTGAACCCACATGCCTTCAGCCAGGGCTGTTTTGAACTTCCACTGAGATACAGCTTTTATTGCAGAGATATCCAGAGTTTCAAAGCCAGAAGAGTTATGAACCAGAACCTTCTCGGCCTGACCAGATTTCGCAATCAATGCTCTTACAATAACAACACCCTGCTGACCACGCTCTATAGCACGGTGTGGATATGCCGGCGCTACGGTTTGAATATAATCATTCTCTGTAAGAACGGGTTCAATGGTAACAGAATTATTGCCGTTATCGTTAGAGGTTAAAAATTGTTTTGTTTTATTTTCTTCTGCGCTTTGTTCTTTTGGAAGCGAGCCCCTGCCAGCTGCAGGCTGAATCTCAGAAAGCTTTTTAACTTCCTGCTTTTTAGAATCTTCGTTAGAATTACCAAGTACTGAAGGCGCGGCCACAGAAACAAATGATACCTGGATTACCTTTTCGTTTAGCTCTTCATGGCTTATGCTCGATTGAACGGGCAATTTACATACCGCAAGGTGCAGCGCAGTAGAAAGCAGAACAAACGCTACAAAAGTTTTTTTCGAAGGTGATGGTATTCTGTTTAGCATATTTTAAAATTTATAAGTGAATCTTAGCTTATAATTTCTTTCCATTGAATAGATTTCTGCAAATGGCTCTCTGTATCTTTTATCAAAAATATTGTCTACTGCAAGATCTAATGAGATATTCTTATATTTTTCAGGCTCATAAGATAAATACATGCCATGCGTAGCAAAACCAGGGCGGCGATAGTTTATAGGATTGGTAGAATCGGAGTTATCTACCAGTGCTTTTTTGTTATCATCAGCATACTTGCCGGTATAACCTATTGTAGAATCGATAGAATTCACTTTATAACCTAGCTTTGTGGTTACAATGAGCGGCTGTTTGGTAGTTAAGAACTGCCCTGTTTGGGCGTTCTCACCAGATACATAACTAACACCTAATTTTGCTTCTATACGAGAGTTATCGTAATCTATCTCGCCCTCATAACCCCATATGTTAGCCTCTGCCACGTTAACGAACTGCGCCGTACCACCAGAACAAGAGCCATCTACGAACGGAAAGTTACATGGCGGTATACCTATGGTTATTCCAGATATAACCTGCTCGATATAATTACTTGCATCTGTAATGTAACGAGAGGCTTTAAATCTTATTTCGTCATCTTTTTCATATATGTCGTTGAATTTTGCGCCAGCACCAAGTTCAAACGTTCTGGATTCTTCAGGCTGCAAATTGGGGCTTGCTACAAAAGTATTCACGAAAGAGCCAAATACAGGAAAGTGTGTGCCAGAAGCATAAAGCTCTGTTAAATTCGGCGCCCTGAAGCCTTCGGAATAGCTACTAAATATATTGTAGTTCTTGTTAAGTTTTAAAGTTGATGCCAGTTTCGGGCTTATTGCACTTTCTTCATCTGAGGCTAAAGCAGAGCTTTCTGGCTCATTCTTATAATGATCGAACCTGATCGCCGGGGTGATATATAACTCTCTGCCACCAAGCACTTCAAATTTTAATTCATCCTGAACGTAAGCGCCAATAGTTGTTGATTTAGCGTTTGGAACCCCTGCCCTACCACCGTTTGCTACACCACCATCGGCATCAGAATCTGTATCCTTACCTTCCTGAACATTGTGGTAAACCTCGATACCATATGAAAGTATGTTCTCGTTCATGCCTTCAATTTCAAAAATAGATTTATTATCGGCATTGAAACCGTAGGTTTTCATGTTCCTGATAAGAACATCTCCGGCTGGGTTCAAACTTGATGCCTGAAGAATGGTTTCATTAACATCTGTATCTACATAATAAAGCTGCGTAGATAGATCTATTTTGTTGCTGTCGGGATCATAAAAATATTTTACACCACCCTGATTTGAATAAATTTCCTTATCAACAAGGTTCTTGCCAGCCGTAGTTGCAATGCCGGGTTCAGAAGGATTGGAATTTTCTTTGGCAAAATTATAGAATGTGTTGATATCGAACTTAATGGTTGAATCCTGGCTGATATCGTATGTTAGTTTTGCGAAACCTGTATTAACATTATCATCTGAACGCTGCGTGGTATCGTTACTAAGCGCAACATCTTCCGATCTTCTTTTTACAACCGAAACCACCGCATCATAATTATCACCAACTTTGTAACCGGTTAGTATTCCGTAGCCTTCTTCGTTGGCAGACTGGTAGCCAGTGGTAAATTCAGCACCCTCATTCTGGCCTGGCTGAAGAAAATCTTTGGCATCCTTTGTTTCAAACGCAATAACACCACCAAGGCCGCCTGAGCCATAAAGCGCCGATGATGAACCTTTTACAACCTCAACCTTTTTAAGTAATGATGGATCAATATAGAACCTGCCATCGTGTTGAGATTCAAAATTCTGCTTTCTTTGATCTAGTGTGATTATAAGGCTGGTAGAATCAAACCCTCGCATTGTTGGTGTTTCGCCGGAACGTAAGGGCCCACCTACAAATTCCACACCGGGCGTACCAGATAACAGGTCACTAATTTTAGAAGCTGATCTTTTGCCGGGAGCCGCCGTATCGATAACAGTAACCATTCCAGGAACTTCCATAACATCTCTTTCTGTACGGGTTGCCACAACTGTAACTGTATCAAGCTTAACTGTTTTTGTTGCTGCTGCGTGGGAATCTATAGATATTGATGATGCAAATATTGTTGTAAGCAGTATGAATTTTTTCATTTTTTGATCTTATATTTTAATAACAGGTCTATGCTATAATTTAATGATCCAAACGTGTCAAGTGCAAGTGATAATCATTATCAATGAATTGTAGTTTACAACTCTACTTATTGTAAAGTCACTGAGTTATCTTTGATTTTCGTCAAATAGATCGTTAAATGCTTTAACTGCCTTAGAAATACCACCGCTGTAGTTCCAAACGCCTGTTACAACCGCTATAAAATCAGCCCCAGCCCTAATTATTGGCGCTGCGTTATCAACCTTGATGCCCCCTATGGCAACACAAGGTATCTGGGTAAACTGGCTCCAGAAAGTTAAAATATCTGGTTCTGGCCTGCCACGCGGCGTTTTGGTTTGAG
>CAZLZP010000079.1:0-6534 GCA_964564045.1 uncultured Rickettsiales bacterium | reverse complement strand
GTTCGCATCGTCGTTCTCAAGGAACGGAATAAGCGCTGCAGCCACAGAAACAAGCTGTTTCGGAGCAACATCGGCATATTGGATCTCTGCCGGTTTAGCGATAACGAAATCGCCAGACTGACGGCAAGATATAACTGAATCAGTGAATTTGCCTTTGTCATCGATATTGGCATCAGACTGGGCAATAATGAATTTTCCTTCTTCGATAGCAGAAAGATATTCTATCTTGTCAGAAAGTTTACCATTTTCAACTTTAACATAAGGGGTTTCAATGAAACCATATTTGTTAACACGAGCATATGTTGAAAGTGAATTGATAAGACCGATATTCGGACCTTCCGGGGTTTCGATCGGACAGATACGACCATAGTGTGTATGGTGTACGTCACGAACTTCGAAGCCAGCACGCTCACGAGTTAAACCGCCTGGCCCAAGAGCCGAAAGACGACGTTTGTGAGTTACTTCAGAAAGTGGATTCGTTTGATCCATGAATTGTGATAACTGAGAAAGACCGAAGAATTCTTTCATTGAAGACGCCAAAGGTTTAGCGTTTATGATGTCATTCGGCATTACAGTATCTATTTCAACAGAAGCGATACGTTCAAGGATAGCTTTTTCAACACGCAGCAAACCAATACGGAACTGGTTTTCTACAAGTTCACCAACTGAACGAACACGACGGTTTCCAAGGTGATCGATATCATCTATCTCACCACGGCCATCTTTTATTTCAACTATTTTACGAACTATTTCTACTATATCTTCTTTTGTAAGAACGCCAACTTCCTCAGGAACATTTAAACCAAGGCGGGTGTTCATTTTCATACGACCCACATCAGAAAGATCATAGCGTTCAGGGCTGAAGAACAGGTTATTGAAAATTGTTTCAGCAGCCTCGATAGTAGGCGGTTCACCAGGGCGCATAACACGATAGATATCGAACATTGAATCTTCACGATTCTGGTTCTTATCAGCTGTAAGTGAATCAAGGATATACGGTTTAGACATTGTAGGTATATCAACAACTTTAATTTTCTTGTTACCAGCTTTTCTGATCTTGTTTATCGCTTCAACAGAAAGTTGAACACCAGCATTTGCAAGAACTTCACCGGTTTTTGCATTCAGAATTTCTTCTGCTACATATCTTCTGGCGATAATTTCATCAGTAAGGATAATGTCTTTCAGGCCTTCTTCTTTAAGAGCTTTTGCCTTACGAGGAGTTACTTTTGAACCTTTCGCTGCAATAACTTTTTCAGATTTAGCATCGATCAGATCATACTCGATCTCACCGATATAATCTTCAACAACGTAAGGAATTGACCAGCCGCCATCAGTTGCGGTTGCATCAATAGATTTGAAATAGGTTTTAACGATCTCTTTATTGTCCATGCCAAGTGCACGAAGAAGTGAAGAGATATAAATTTTACGACGACGATCAACACGGAAGTATAGAAGATCCTTCGCATCGAATTCGAAATCCAGCCATGAACCACGGTAAGGAATAACACGCGCAGAGAACAACACTTTACCCGATGAGTGTGTTTTACCGCCATCATGATCGAAGAATACGCCAGGTGAACGGTGCATTTGAGAAACAACAACGCGTTCAGTACCGTTAACAATGAAAGTACCGTGATCAGTCATTAATGGAAGATCGATAAGGTAAACTTCCTGTTCTTTAATGCTCATTACTTCACGAGTATTAGCTTCTTCGTTTATTTCCCAAACGATAAGACGAACAGTTATTTTTAAAGGAGCGGCATATGTTAAGCCACGCTGGATACATTCAGTAACGTTATATTTTGGCTTGCCGAAAGCATATTTCACGTACTCTAAAGTTGCTGTTCCTGCTGAATCTTCGATCGGGAACACAGACTTGAACACAGATTCAAGACCTTTATTCTTACGCTGAGCTTCGGTAAGTGCTTCCTGAAGGAAGGCATCGTATGAATTTTTTTGTATATCAATTAAATTAGGCATCTGAGCCACAGATGAATGACGGCCAAAAGATTTTCTGATTCTTTTGCGCTGAGTAAGTGAGTATGCCATGTAAAAACCCCGGGTTAGGTTTGTTTAAAAAGTAGTAAGTCTAGAGTGTCGAAAAGCCCGACACCAAATTGGTACCGGGCCTTTCAAATTAGTTAACGCAAAACGCGAATGAACTATTTAAGTTCAACTTTAGCGCCTGCTTCTTCAAGAAGTTTCTTGAATTTTTCAGCTTCGTCTTTCTTAAGACCTTCTTTAAGCGTTTTAGGAAGAGCGCCTTCAACAAGATCTTTAGCTTCTTTCAAGCCAAGAGCCGTGATAGCACGAACTTCTTTAATAACGTTGATCTTCTTATCGCCAGCAGCGGTAAGAACTAGATCGAAAGCGTCTTTAGCAGGACCTGCATCGTTAGCAGCGGCGCCAGCAACGGCAACCGGAGCATCAGATACACCCCATGTTTCTTTTAAAGCTTTAGCAAGTTCAGCAACCTCGATCACTGTAAGCTTAGAAAGCTCATCAACATATTTTTGTACATTTTGAGATGTCATAATAATCATCCTTAGTTTTTAGTTAATAAATTTAGTAGTAGTATTAAGATCTTTATTTTCATCATCCTCTAACAAAGTTTCAGACGCATCACTTTCTGAAAACCGCTTTCGCAGCATGATAGAAATAAAAACCAAATTCCTTAAGCTGTAGGTGCAGCAGGAGCAGCTTCTACAACCGCTTCAGCAGCAGGTGCAGGAGCAGCAGCTTGCGCGCCACCAGCTTCGCCATACGACTTCATAACTCTTACAAGTTCTGAAGCGCTTGCATTCAATAAGTATACTATTGCAGCTCTAGATTCCTCTAGTGAAGGCACTGAAGCATAAGATTGAATAGCTGCAAGATCTAATACCTTGCCTTCAAACACGCCACCAACAACTGATAATTTTTCGTTGGTTTTAGCAAAACTAACCAGTGTTTTTGCAGTACCAAGTGGTTCATCAGAGTAAGTAACGATAGTTTGAGTTTTAAAAAATTCCGAGATACCTTCGTTAGCAGAACCTTTTAAAGCAACCTGCGCCAGGCGGTTCTTAGTAACTGTAATTTTTGCATTGTTCTTTTTCGCAAGCTTACGCAGCTCATCAGTTTCAGGGATCGTAAGTTTTGAAAACTGAGCAACCACGATAGACTTAGCAGAAACAAGACCCTGCTTTAGACCATTAACTACTTCTACTTTTTTTGCCTTATCTACCATAACACCTACCGTAATTTATTAGTTTGTACTTGAAATATTAACTTTTACACTTGGACCCATAGTTGAAGTTAAGTGTATTTTTTTAATGTATATACCTTTGAAACTCGCAGGTTTTGCCTTGCTGATAGCATCCATTAAAGCCTTGATGTTCTCAGAAAGTTTTTCTGCAGAGAAACTTGCCTTACCAACTGTTGCCTGAACTATACCAGCTTTATCAGCGCGGAATTCCACCTGACCAGCAAGTACGGTTTTTACAGCAGTAGCAACATCTTCAGAAACTGTACCAAGTTTAGGATTTGGCATTAGGCCCTTAGGACCAAGAATTTTAGCAACTTTACCAAGAAGTGGCATCATATCAGGAGTAGCAACGCATACATCAAATTCAATTTTACCTTTAGAGATAATTTCGATAAGATCTTCAGCACCAACTATCTGTGCACCAGCTTTCTTAGCTTCATCAGCTTTTTTATCGCGAGCCAAAGCCGCTACGATAACTTTTTTACCTGTACCATTTGGAAGAGATACCACACCGCGAATATTTTGTTCAGCCTGAGTAACATCAACACCAAGATTAAGTGCTATATCGATAGATTCATCAAACTTCGCAGTTGCGGTTGATTTAATAGCATCTACAGCTTCAGCAAGATTGTATACTTTCGTAAAATCTTTGCCGGCACGGGCTTTTGCAAGCCTTAGCGAGTAACCATTTTTCTCGATTGCGTGTTTTGTTTCTTTCTTTGCTTTTTTAGCAGCCATTGTAATTACCTTAATTTAAATATTATTCCTGAACTTCAATACCCATAGAAATACACTGACCTTCAACGATGCGCATTGCAGCTTCGATATCAGTTGTATTAAGATCAGGCATTTTAGTTTCAGCTACTTTTCTGATCTGATCTTTCGTGATTTTTTTAGTAACGAACTCAAGACCAGGTTTTTTAGAGCCAGATTCAACACCCAAAGCCTGTTTGATAAGGTATGAGGTTGGAGAGATTTTTGTAACGAATGTGAAAGATTTATCTTTGTATACATCGATAATTACTGGAACCGGACCTTTTTTATCCTTGGTTCTTTCATTGAACTGCTTACAGAATTCCATGATATTAACGCCAGCCTGACCAAGTGCCGGACCAACTGGAGGTGCAGGATTTGCTTTACCGGCTTCAATCGCCAGTTTTACAACCTTTACTACTTCTTTACCTTTTACTGCAGGAGCTGCCATAATATTTTCCTTTTATTCAATTAAACTTTTTCAACTTGAGTAAAATCAAGCTCTACCGGAGTTGAACGACCAAAGATCGAAACACCAACTTTAAGCTTTTTACTGTGTTCATCAACTTCATCCACCACTCCAACAAACGATTCGAATGGGCCCTCAGTAATTTTAACGTTATCACCAACGCGGAATGAAACTTTGCTTTTCGGAGTAGCCTTACCTTCTTCAACTTGCTTGAAGATACTTTCAGCTTCTCTTTGGGTTATAGGCTGAGGCTTTGCGCCGCCACCACCTAAAAATCCTGAAACTCTCGGAGTTTGCTTTACAACCTGCCATGTTTCGTCGTTCATAACCATTTTAACAAGAACATAACCAGGGAAGAATTTGCGCTCTGATTGAACTTTTTTGCCCTTTTTAACTTCAACAAAAGATTCAACCGGTACAAAAATCTCTTCAAATAACCCGCCCAAACCTTTTTTGTCTGCACGTTCACGAATGGTTTCAGCAACCTTTTTCTCAAAGCCTGAGTGAGCATTAACAATGTACCACCTTGCATCTGACATATTTGAAATATTCTCCTGAGCTAACATCTACCTAATACCCTAAAATTTTGCCGATAACGCTGTATATGGCCCAATCCACAACCGTGAAGAAAACCGCCGCTATACCAATCATTATCAGTACTACTATTGTTACCGAGGTAGTCTCTTGACGAGACGGCCAGGTAACCTTTGAAGCTTCCTGCTTAACCTGACTAAAAAACTTAACTGGGTTTTGCATAATAAAGAAGCCTAAAATCCTTGTATTTCCTAAGTTTTACCAACAACAAACCACACCGCTTTTAGCAGAATGGAGGTGCCTTATACTCTAGCATTTGGGCTTTGGCAACAGGTTTTTTTATAATTATTTTTATGCCCCTATATTGGCAGATTTCCGCCATTTATACGGCCAAACAACAGTTTGCCGCCATAACACCCCAAAAATCACCTTTTTAGCAATAAAAAACCCCGGTATTTCTACCGGGGTTCTTATTAGTTCCCGGCGCAAGGCCAGGATGACAATTAGACTATTTAAGTACTTTAGTTACAACACCAGCACCTACTGTACGGCCACCTTCACGAATTGCGAAACGAAGACCTTCGTCCATCGCAACCGGAGCAAGTAGTTCAACAGTGAATTTAGTGTTATCACCAGGCATGATCATTTCAACGCCTTCTTTAAGTGTTACTGCACCAGTTACGTCAGTTGTTCTGAAGTAGAACTGAGGGCGGTAATTGTTGAAGAAAGGAGTGTGACGACCACCTTCTTCTTTTTTAAGGATATACACTTCACATTCAAACTGAGTGTGTGGAGTGATAGAACCTGGTTTAGCAAGAACTTGGCCACGTTCAACTTCTTCACGTTTAGTACCACGAAGTAGTACACCAACGTTATCGCCAGCTTCACCCTGGTCAAGAAGTTTACGGAACATTTCAACACCAGTACAGATGGTTTTCATAGTAGGTTTGAAACCAACTATTTCAAGATCATCACCTACTTTAACAATGCCTTGCTCGATACGGCCAGTGATAACAGTACCACGACCTTCGATAGAGAACACGTCTTCAACCGGCATTAGGAAAGGTTTATCAAGTACGCGAACTGGCTGAGGGATGAATTCATCAACCGCTGCAAGTAGTGCGCGGATAGAAGTTTCACCTATTTCAGGATTACGACCTTCAAGAGCTGCAAGTGCAGAACCTTTCACGATAGGAATTTTATCACCAGGGAATTTGTATGAAGTTAGAAGTTCACGAATTTCCATTTCAACAAGGTCTAGTAATTCCGCATCATCAACCTGATCAACCTTGTTCATGTACACAACAATAGCTGGTACACCAACCTGACGAGCAAGAAGGATGTGTTCACGTGTTTGAGGCATAGGACCATCTGCAGCGTTAACTACAAGAATAGCACCATCCATCTGAGCAGCACCAGTGATCATGTTTTTCACATAATCGGCGTGTCCTGGGCAGTCAACGTGTGCATAGTGACGTTTATCAGTTTCGTATTCAACGTGTGCAGTATTAATAGTAATACCACGCGCTTTTTC
>CAZLZP010000078.1:0-6619 GCA_964564045.1 uncultured Rickettsiales bacterium | reverse complement strand
ATAGGTTCGGCGCTAAAACGATAGATTCTACGCCGGAATCGTTCATTTTTGAACTGGCCGATCTTCCTGCGAAGATCGATAAATTCATTGGACTTATGAAGCCGCTTGGTGTAGTAGAGGTCGCGAAAACGGGCGTTACGGCGATGAGCAAGGGCGCTGATTACATAAAAATAGAAGATTAATAATTTAAGAACGAACGGAGTTTAATATGAAAGTTTATTACGATAAAGATTGTAACTTTGCAAGCCTACGCGACAAAACGGTTGCTATAATTGGCTATGGTTCACAAGGCCACGCGCACGCGCAAAACCTTAAAGATAGCGGCGTAAAAAATGTTGTTATCGGTCTTCGTGATGGTTCAAACACAAAATCTCGCGCAGAAGCTGCGGGCTTTACAGTAAAAACTCCGGCAGAAGCTACTAAAGGTGCTGATGTTATCATGATAGTAACACCAGATGAACACCAGGCTGATGTTTACAAAAATGAAATTGAACCTAACCTGAAACAAGGTGCTTTCCTTGCGTTCGCTCACGGCTTGAACATTCACTTCAAACTTATCGAACCACGCGCTGATCTTTCTGTGTTCATGGTTGCGCCTAAAGGCCCTGGCCACACTGTACGTTCAGAATTTGTTCGTGGCGGCGGCGTTCCATGCCTACTTGCTGTTCACCAAGATCCATCTGGCAAAGCCAAAGAAATGGGTCTTGCATATGCTTCAGGCGTTGGTGGTGGTAAAGCTGGTATCATTGAAACTAACTTCAAAGATGAATGCGAAACTGATCTGTTCGGTGAACAGGCTGTTCTATGCGGCGGCGCAACTGCACTTATCCAGGCTGGCTTTGAAACGCTGGTTGAAGCTGGTTACCCGGCTGAAATGGCATATTTCGAATGTCTGCATGAACTTAAACTTATCGTAGATTTAATCTACGAAGGTGGCCTTGCTAACATGCGTTATTCAATTTCCAACACGGCAGAGTGGGGTGATTTCTACACTGGTCCGAAAATTGTTGATGCTGCAACTAAAGAACGTATGAAAGTTGCGCTGAAAAATATTCAGTCTGGCCAGTTCACTAAAGATTACATTGCCGATGCTCGCGCGGGCTTCCCTCAGCTTAAAAAGTGGAGAGAGGCTTCAAACAATACCGAAATAGAAAAAGTAGGTAAAAAACTTCGCGACATGATGCCGTGGATAAGCCGCAGCAAAATAGTTAAAGAAGCTGCTTAAATTATAATAATAACATAAAAAGGGGTAGTTATGTCAGTAGAAGGTGGATTCGTAGCTAATAGAGGAAAAAAAGATCCTCTAAAATCAAACGCGTGGCAGGGCTTTCCCCAGGAAAAGAAGTGCCAGCTTATAGCGCTACTTAAAGGCGCTCAGGAAGCAGAAAAAGCGGTTCATGCAAAAGCAAAAGCGGCAGGGCAGGCATCAGAAGAGGCAGGCGGAACAGGCTGGACCGTACAGCTTGGCACTGTATCAAAAGAAGGTCCAAACTTGCAGAAGAATGTACATACCCCTAGAGATGAAGCCTGGATGATTATATATGCTGATCGTGGCTTGGAATTTAAGATTTATGAAAAGGGTCGTACAAAGATGGCAGTTGATGAGCTTGCTGAATCTTATAGTGGAGAAGGAAAGACAACTAATAAAGCTATGCAAGCTTTACTCAGAGAGCATCAGGCAATGCAATATATCTATGATGCCGCGCAAAAAACCGCCGAGCAGCAAATAGCGGCGGGTGTTCAACGCGGTGGACTTTAAGTCATTATAATTACAGCCTTAAGGGTCGGTTCGCCGGCCCTTTTTGTTGGCTATTTTCTACTTGCAAATGATAATCATTATCATTATAAGATATTCAGGTAAATAAAACATAAAAGGAAACTACATGTCTAAAAAAACTATATTAGCACTAACACTGCTACTAACTTCTACTAATTCATTTGCGGAAGAGGCAAAGCAGGAACAACCAGCGCAGCCTAAGAACGCCTATACACAACATAACTTCGTTGCCAATAATGAAAAATACAAGGCCGATGTAGTTGAGAAAGATTTCATTAACGCGTGGGGTATATCTATACGTCCGGCGGGAGCAGGTGGGCACTTCTGGGTAACCGCTAAAGATGTAAGCTACGAATATGTGGGTGATGTTCAGGCTGCAGAAGATGAAAAGCTTCGTACGCTGCACACAGATGAACTTAAATATGTAAAACTTCCGGTTGGTGGGAAAGATGCTTTCGCAACAGGCACAGTATTTAACGGCAGTGAGAAGAATTTTGTTATCACCCAGAAAGTGAAGGGCGCTGAAGATATTACTGCTCCGGCAAAGTTCCTGTTCGCATCTGATGGAGGTATAATTTCAGCGTGGACCGAGCGTAAAAAAGCAGATGGCACGTTTGATAGGCCAGACAAGGCTAAAACTGTAATAGATGAATCGAGAGATGGTGCGGCGTTCTTTGGCCTGGCCATAAGTTCAAATTACGATAGGCTTTATGCTGCAGATTTTGGTGATAAACCTGGTATAAAAGTTTATGATGCTGAATTCAAACCGGCTAATGTTACATTTGAAAACCCGTTCGATGCCAACAGCAATGGCGTGGTAGATGCCGGCGAATATGCGCCGTTCAACATTCAGGCATTAAAAACTCCAACTGGTGAAAATCACATATTCGTGGCCTATGCAAAAACCCAGGCATGTCCGCAAGAAGAAGTTAAAGCGGGAACATGCGAACAAGGTAAATTATTTGTAGGCGAAGAAGATACATCTGCTCCTGGTTACGGCAAAGTTGCTGAATTTACTGAAAATGGCCAGCTGCTTTCCGTATGGAATGATGGTGAAAAACTGCTTGCGCCTTGGGGGCTTGCATACGCGCCAGATAACTTTGGTGCGCTTTCAGGAGCTCTGCTGGTTACAAACTTTGGTGATGGTAAAATTGCGGCGTTTGATGCAAAAACCAAACATTTCATAGATTACATGCGTAATGAAAAAGGCGAACCTGTAGTTATAAAACAGATATGGGGAATATTATTTGGTAACGGCGCAAGCCTGGGTGATGCTAATGCATTATACTTTGCCGCTGGCCCGGAAGATGAGGCAGATGGCCTGTTCGGCAGCCTAAGGCCGGTTAAGTAGAAAGGAGGAAGTATGCAATATAAAGATACCAGGTCAGTAGCTAAAGTTGCGCATATAGGCGCGGCAATTTTTAATATAACATATGCCTACACGCCACTTCATAGCTGGCAGCATGCACTTGCAGCGGTACAGTGGGTAAGTTTTCCTTTGCTTATAATAACTGGATATTGGCTGACAAAAGGTGCGAAGGTCTGGAATTACTTCTCCAATATATAACCTTCACCTCTGGCGGTTTTAATAATATCTTCAAGGCCGGAAGAGGCCTTCTGTAGCTCTGCGCGAAGCCTGCGAATACACACATCAACCGTGCGCGATTCAACTTCGCCTTCGTTCCCCCAAACATTATGCAGCAGCATATCGCGAGAATGCACTTTTTCAGGTTTACTTATCATGTAGTAAAGCAGAGAAAATTCCAAAGGCGAAAGATCCAGCCTTTTATTTCCCGCAAAAATACATTTTTTATTATTGTCTACTTTTAGCCCGCCGTAAGAAACTTCAGCGGAAACCAGTTCTGGTTTTGCTCTTTTTAGAACACTTCTTATTCTGGCCACCAGCTCTTTCGGTGAGAATGGCTTGGTCATGTAATCATCTGCGCCGCTACCAAAACCCTTAAGTCTGTCGCTTTCCTGGCTTCTGGCGGTAAGCATAATAATTGGCACGAATTTCAGAGCAAACTTCAATGCCTGTCATTTCTGGTAGCATCCAGTCGAGCACGATAAGATCAGGAATTCTTTTATCAACCTCGTCCATCGCGGCGGCGCCATCACCCACGCACTTAACCTCAAAACCTTCTTTCTCAAGATTGTAGCGTATAAGCAGCAATAACGGCTCTTCATCTTCAACAACTAAAATGTACGGTTTTTGCACTTTTGGTTTTCCAGTTTTCCAGTTTTTTAGTTTATGAGAAATCATCTTACTTGAAAATCTGACAACTCGTAAACTCGAAAACTGTAATTATCTCTTATCAAGCGGCTTTACGGCGCGGGCGGTTTCGCCAGTATAAAGCTGACGCGGGCGGCCAATTTTATGGTCTGGGTCTACAATCATTTCCTGCCATTGTGCTACCCAGCCGGCAGTTCTTGCCATTGCAAACAATCCGGTGAATATCTGCTCAGGAATTCCCATCGCTTCATAAATAATGCCCGAGTAGAAATCTACGTTCGGGAATAATTTGCGGGTAACGAAATATTCATCCTGCAGCGCTATGCGTTCAAGCTCTTTCGCTATTTTCAGAATAGGGCTGTTCTTAATACCAACTTCTTCCAGCACTTCATCGCAATAGGTTTTAAGAACTGCGGCACGAGGGTCGTAGTTTTTGTACACCCTATGTCCGAAGCCCATCAGGCGGAAGCCAGAGTTCTTGTCTTTTGCTTTTTCAATGAACTCAGGAATACGATCAACCGTACCTATCTGCTTCAGCATGTTAATAACTTCTTCGTTGGCGCCGCCATGTGCCGGCCCCCAAAGTGAAGATATACCAGCGCCTATGCAAGCAAACGGATTAGCCTGAGAACTACTTGCAAGCCTTACTGTGGATGTAGATGCATTCTGTTCATGGTCAGCATGTAGTATCAATATTTTTTCCAGAGCGCGTGAAAGAATAGGCGATACCTTGTATTTTTCGCACGGAACTGCGAACATCATGTGCAGGAAATTCTCAGCGAAGCCAAGGCTGTTATCGGGGTAAACAAAAGGCTGACCAACGGAATACTTATAAGCCATTGCCGTTAAAGTAGGCATTTTCGACACCATTCTTATCGAAGCAAGTTCACGCTGCTCCGGGTCGGTAATATCAAGAGAATCGTGATAGAACGCAGAAAGCGAAGCAACTGCACCAACCAGAATTGCCATAGGGTGCGCGCGGCGAGGAAAGCCGGTATATAAATTCTTTAATTGCTCGTGCACCATTGTGCGTTTGCTTATTATACCTACAAACTCTTCCTTTTCTTTCTTGTTCGGAAGGTCGCCGTAGAACAGCAGGTACACCACTTCCAGATAATCACAGTGCTGGCAAAGTTCACGGATATCATAGCCGCGATACCTTAAAATGCCCGCATCACCATCAATGTATGTAATTTTAGATTCGCACGAAGAAGTGCTCATAAAGCCAGGATCATGCGTGAATACGCCTGCGTTCTTGTACAGATTTCTAATATCGATAACATTTGGGCCTTGCGTGCCTTTATATACCGGCATGTCGCATTCGGTTTTAGAACCATCTTTCAATGTAACTGTTATTTTTGCAGAACCTATTGTTTCAGCCATATCACTTCTCCTATAATTAAGGTAAGTGTATCTTGTTTGCGAAGTGCTTTAACTTTAAATCTTAAGGTAGGGCAGGGAATGGTAAATTTATTACTTATCCGTGATACGGTTTTGCAACTCTACTTCTTCCTGAATTTTCTGCTCGGTTTCGAATAGGCCAAGCTTCTTTTTTAGGTTTTTATTTTCTTTTTTTGTAGATGCGTTCTGGAATAGATATTTTACACCTTTGGCAGTGCCTATCATACTGCCCAGTAATATACCCAATATAAGGCAGGCCAGTATAACCAGAAATAGCGGTACGCTTTCAACCTCTGCAACGAAGGGTATGGAAACAGATATTCTGTTAAAATTGAATACGCAGAACAGAACGCTGTAACCCAAAAGGGTAAATAATATTATTGTTTTAATTAATCGCATTTAAATACTAGCAACGTGCTAGCTGTTGATTCTTTCTTTCAGGCTTTTGCCAGCGCGGAAATAAACGGCGTGTCTATCACCAACCTGAACTTTATCGCCGGTGCGAGGGTTGCGAGCAAGACGAGCCTTTCTTTTGCGAAGGGAAAAAGTACCGAAACCACGAATTTCTACGCGGTCTTTCTTTTTAAGGCTTGCAGTAAGGCTGTCGAAGAAAAGATCAACCAGAGAAGCAGCTTCTTTTAGCTGTAGACCAGGGTGTTTTTCTTTTAAAATTTTTACAAGTTCAGATTTTGTCATAACAATTACCTTACATTTATAATAATAATCCTTTTAAATCAAATATCTTATCTGTCAAAGCTTTTATACTAAAATTTTTAGAAAGTGAACCTAAAAATTCTTCAAATGGTGCTTTTGGCTTATTCAGCTTAACCTCTTTTATCTCCAAATCCTTTGAAACCCCTTTGTTCTTGATAAGCCAGGCCTGGGCATCTTTCTCTCCACCTATCTCATCAATAAGCTTGTTATCAAGCGCCTGCTTGGCCGAAAAAACCCTGCCATCAGCTAGCTTGAATGCAGTTTCCAAAGGTATATTGCGCTCTACCGATACCAGGTTCACAAAATACTTATAGAAATCGTCCATCATTCCCTTAAGTACGGCAAATGCCTGTTCGTCCTTAGCTGAGAAGATATCTGGTGCGCCCTTTAAAGGTGATGTTTTTACATAATCCATACGGAAGCCAACTTTATCAGCCATATCCTTTACGTTTGGAACTTCCATTATAACACCTATAGAGCCGGTAATGGTGCCG
>CAZLZP010000077.1:1600-7008 GCA_964564045.1 uncultured Rickettsiales bacterium | reverse complement strand
GCGTTCCCTACCCTTGCGCCATATTACTTCCCTAAAATAATTCCGTTCATAAATAAAAATTACCCAGCGCTTAGTGTTTATCTGGTGGAAGAAAAAACCGAGAAACTTATTGAAATGCTTGATAAGGGCGAGATAGACGCGGCATTTCTGGCGATGCCGATAAAAAATAAAAAATTCACCGTAAAGAAAGTTTTCACCGAGAAATTCTTTTTAGCCGCACCAAAATCTGTTCATGGCGGCAGTATGAAGTTCAAAAAAGATAAGGTTTCGCTGAACGATATTAAAGATATGAAATTACTGTTGTTAGAAGATGGCCACTGCCTGCGTGACCAAGCCATGCAGGTTTGCCGCATGAGTGGCGCTACGGAGAACAAAACCTTCCGCGCAACTTCACTTGAAACTCTGCGTAGTATGGTAGCAAGCGGCATGGGCCTAACGCTTATGCCCGCCCTTGCAAGGCAAGAGAACGATGGCATAAATTATATTCCATTTGAAGCCGGCGAGAACGCCAACAGGCAGATAGCCCTTGTGTGGCGCAAAGAAAGCCAGAGAAATAAATTATTTGAAAATATTGTTGAGAAGGTGAAAGGGAATTAATTCTTCCGCCCAAGCATCATGTAGTTAACATCAAGGTTATCATCTAAACTGAATTCATCGCGCACGGGGTTGAACTTAACGCCTTTAGATTCTATGTGCTTGATATTATTTGCTTCAAACTGCTCTGCAATTTCATGAGGCTTTAAAAACTTCTGCCAGTCGTGTGTGCCTTTAGGCAGCCAGCGCATTACATATTCCGCCCCTACTATAGCAAACAGATAGCTTTTAGCCGTGCGGTTAAGTGTAGCCACAAGCATTAGTCCGCTTGGTTTAACCAAACGCGCTGATGCATTCATGAACGAAGAGACATCTGCAACGTGCTCGATAACTTCCATGTTAAGTACAACATCAAACTGGCGGCCGGTTGCTGCTAAGTCTTCTGCTGATGTGTTTATATATTCAATATTCAAGCCTTCCTTCTCGGCATGAATTTGTGCAACTTTAATATTTTTATCAGAAGCATCTATACCGGTAACGGTTGCGCCCAGCCTAGTAAGCGGCACAGAAAGAAGCCCTCCTCCGCAGCCAATATCAAGAACTTTCAGCCCGGAAAGAGGCTGGTTACTAGTAACTGGTAACTGGAAATTTTCTATTAACTTATCGCGGATATATTTTAAACGCACCGGGTTGAATTTGTGCAGAGGCTTGAATTTGCCGTTCGGATTCCACCAGTCTTCCGCCATGCGCGAGAACTTTTCAACTTCTTCGTGGTTTATGCTAGCTGCGTTAAGTGTCATAAAAATATTCCGGTGAAGATTGGGCAGCAACCTGATCGAGCCTGTTACGGATGCTTCCTTTCGGACCTGTCCGGGTTAGCAGATCGAAACATCTGCCACCCAACCTTCAGGTGTAATGTAGTGATTTTACAGTAAATTCCAAGAGTTATTATGCGGTTTTACGAAGAACTTTAGGCAGGTGGAAATTAACATTTTCAATTATGCCTTCCATGTTAATAACTTCTGTACCGGGGTAGAATTCTTTTATTTTTTCTATAACGTTCTGCACTAAAATTTCCGGTGCAGATGCACCAGCTGTTAAACCTACTTTGGCGGAATTCTCAAACCACTCTTTTTTAATATCGGCAGGGCCATCTATTAAATAAGATTTTGTTCCAAGTTCCTCGCCCAAGTCTTTAAGTCGATTAGAATTAGAGGAATTTTTAGCCCCAACAACAAGCAGAACATCTACCTGTGGAGCCAGCATGGAAACGGCATCCTGCCTGTTTTGTGTGGCATAGCAGATATCTTTTGTTTCCGGGCCGATAATATTCGGGAAGCGTTCTTTAAGCGCAGCAATTATGCCTTTTGTTTCGGTAAGGCTTAAAGTTGTTTGCGTTACGTACGATAAATTATTCTCGTCGTTCACTTTTAAATTTCCAACATCAGCAGCGGTTTCAACCAGCATAACTTCCTGCTTCACACGGCCAGATGTTCCTTCCACCTCGGGGTGGCCGGCATGGCCAATAAGTATTATCTGCCTGCCCTGCGCTTCATCACGCATAGCCTGCCTGTGAACCTTGGTTACCAGCGGGCAGGTTGCATCAAGCACCGGAAGGCTGCGTAAACGGGCAGAGTTTTCCACCGATTCAGAAACGCCATGAGCCGAGAATATTGTTACCGCACCATCTGGTATTTCCGATATTTCCTTAACGAACACGGCACCTTTCTTCTTAAGATCTTCCACCACATATTTGTTGTGAACAATTTCGTGACGCACATAAACAGGGGCACCATAAACTTCAATGGCGCGTTCTACTATTTCTATCGCCCTATCTACTCCGGCGCAGAAACCACGTGGTTGTGCTAATATTATTTGCATAGGTGCTTGAATATATATAAATAATATCTATTTTCACCTTCTAATTAAAAGTTTTTTTATGCCAGTTAAAAGAGAAATATTGCAAGATACGTTGGAACAGACCTTCCCTAATTCTGATATAAAAATCAATGCGTTAACCGGCGATGATGACCATTGGGAAGCGATCATAGCATCACCGGCCTTTAACAGCAAAAGCAGAATAGACCAGCACCGACAGGTTACTGAAGCCGTAAAGCATTTGAATATTCACGCATTATCAATTAGAACCTCACCAAAACAGGAGAACTAAAATGGCCGATACGCAAAGAGAAGGCAATATTAACGAGTTCATTAAAGAAGCCATCGAGAAGAACGATGTTGTTGTTTTCATGAAAGGCACAAAAAAATTCCCTATGTGCGGATTTTCCGGTGCGGTGGTGAACATATTCAATAATCTTGGTATTGATATTGCTGATTATAACGTGCTTGAGAACGAAGCGCTTCGCCAGGGCATTAAAGAATATAACAACTGGCCGACCATTCCACAAATATTCATTAAGGGTGAATTCATCGGCGGCTGCGATATAACCAAAGAAATGTTCCTAAGCGGCGAGTTACAGGAAATGCTGAAGCAGAAGGGCGTTTTAAAATAGATCAGTGAATAGACTCCCTACATTATTTTTATCGCACGGGGCACCTAACATTGTTATTGATAGAAAAAATCCTACCCATAAATTCTTAAAAGAATTATCAGCCAAATTACCAAAACCAAAAGCAGTAGTGGTTTTTTCTGCGCACTGGCAATCTAACGATGTTAAAATAACCGGAAGCAAAAAGCCTCAACAGATATATGATTTTGGCGGTTTTGAAAAAGAACTGTATGAATATATTTATACCCCCAGTTCCAACCCAGAGCTTGCCCATAGAATAAACGAAGCTTTACTGAAGGCAGGGTATAATTCCAGCCTTGATGAGCATCAGGGCTTTGACCATGGGCTTTGGGCGCCACTTGCATTGATGTATCCAAACGCAGATATTCCGGTAGTTCAGATATCATTACCAATAAATAAAGATGCAAAATATTTTTACGAACTGGGAAAAAGTTTATCGTGGCTGCGCGATGAAAATATTCTGGTGATAGGTACGGGCAATATAACTCACAATCTTCGTGAGGCTTTCAGCGGAAACTATTCTGAAGAGCCGGATTGGGTAAATAATTTTGCTGAATGGGTAAATGATAAGTTAAATAAAAATGATATTGCAACATTGCTAGATTGGAAAAATACAGCACCAAACGCAAAACAAAACCACCCTACCGACGAACATTTCTTACCCTTATTTGCAAGCCTGGGAGCAGCAGGTGAAACCTTCGAAAGCGAAAGAATTCATAGGTATTTGGATTACGGTGTTTTAAGAATGGATGCCTTTAGCTTCTTTTAATACGGCACATTACTTCACTACCGGTGCCTTTATATTCTATCTCGTCGAAGGAATACATTTTTGTCATGGCAATGCCTCTGCCGTTAGGATCTGTTAACCTGGTTGGGTCGAATTTCATGTATTTGGCATGATCGAACCCCTTGCCCATATCTTTTATAGCAACTTCGTAATGAGTGGCGGTTATATTAAAAGTTAGGGTTGCACGTTTATTAGAATTTTGAGGTGAGTTCAAACGATCACTTATTTCTTGCAGCCACTGGCCTTTTGCAAGCAAATCTGTTTTCTCTGCGCAGGTAATACCTAAATTGCCGTGCTCAATAGCGTTAACCGTAAGTTCGTTCAAACCAAATAATATTTTATCAGGTTCAGGAAATGCGGCAGAAATTGTAAGCGATAGATCTTTCGCCTCTTCCAGAGTTCTGAATTTAAATGAACCCTCCACCAGAAGCTTGATAGCTTTTTTATAAGCTACCAGTTCATTCTTAACGGTAGTATGGGTAATGTGCTGTTCCAGCGCGGAATTAAGTATGGTAAGTAATGTTGATTTATCATAGGGCTTGGTAAGGTAGTAAAATACACCCGCCGCTATGCCTTCCATTATCTGGGCTGAGGTACTTGCGGCCGTTTGCATTATAATAGGAATGTTCTTGTATTTTTCCATTCCCTTAACGGTATTCATGAACTGCATACCATCCATAACCGGCATCATTCTATCTAGCACTATGGCATCGAACGGAAGATTCTCATCGAACTTGGAAAGGGCTTCCAGACCATTTCGGGCAAGAACTGTTTCAAAGCCGGCATCTTTCAGATATTCATCCAGAATATCCAGGTTGAACTCTTCATCATCTACTATCAGAATTTTTTGCACACATAACCTTAAGTTGATCAATTATTATCAGTTATCGACTCGCCCCTTGGAATTACAAAAATAAATTTAGCGCCGCCCTCCGGATTATTTTCTGCCCATATGTTGCCTTTATGCGCATGTATTATTTCCTTACATATTGTAAGTCCAAGCCCTGTTCCGCCGCTACCGGTTTTGGTTTTGCTGCTTTGCACGAATTTATCAAATACTTTTTCAAGCTCATTCTCTGGTATGCCCATACCCTTATCTTCAATGGATATTTCAAGGCCATCCACCTCACCCACATCTGAAGATAGTTTTCTGTCGCGGTACCGGATCTTTATAAGTTTACCAGGCTCTGAGAATTTTATGGCGTTGGAAAGTAGGTTCATAATAACCTGCGAGATACGAACCTTATCGTAGCTGCATATTAAATTATCGGTCTCTGCTATCTGGTCTATTACTAGGTTTTTTGTACGAAGTAGCCCTTCAACCTCGGTTATTATACCATCTACAGTGTTCCTTATTATTGCCTGTTCCTGGTTTAGTATCATTCTACCGGCTTCAAGCTTGGAAAGATCGAGCAGGTCATTCAGCAGTCCCAGCAGCCTTTTGCCACTGGCGTTTATATTCTCGTAATATTTTTTCAGCTTCTCTTTTTCGGCAGAATCTATCTTATCAAGTCCCATTTGCGAGTAGCTGATAATAGCGTGCATTGGTGTGCGCA
>CAZLZP010000077.1:0-1590 GCA_964564045.1 uncultured Rickettsiales bacterium | reverse complement strand
TCGTGGCTCATATTCGCCAGGAATTCCGACTTAGCATGATTTGCACCTTCAGCATGCTCTTTCGCTATTACTATATCTTTGGTCTGTTCTGCCACCATCGCCTCCAGATGGTGCTGATAGTCCTGTAACTGCTTGGTTCTGAGTAATATCTGATCTTCAAGATCTTCGTTATATTCATCATAGTGCTTTTTCATTTTAACCAAGGCTGAATTAAGCTCGTTCACCTCTAGTACATCGGAACTCAGCGGCTCTATTTTACCTATTTTACTGACATCTTCGATACTATCTAATCTTACCGCTAATTTTCTGATAGGAAGCAGGCTTTTATTAATGGTTCTACGAGTTATAAAAATCAATAAGCCCAGCATCAGCGAGCTTGGAACCATAATTTTTAACATGAACGGCAGAAGGAATTCACGGACAGAATCGTTAGAGACATAAATGGATATTTCACCCACATATTTTTTTTCGCTGTTATATTCGTAGAAAATATCTTTTGAAAAATAACTGGTGGTTTCCAGTTCAAAATTTTCAATATTATCTGTTTTATTTTCAATATCCTTTTTTACATTATGCTCGCCTATATCTATAGCCTCGCCAACATTGATCATTATTCCACCATCTTCATCTCTTATAACCACCTTGCTGACTATTTCTTCTTTATCGATATGATGTGCAATAGCTTTTATCTGCGCTTCGTCTATATCCCATATTGGCTTGGCAAGTGCCTGAGCATTATAATTTATAATGAATGTTGCCTTGCTTTCCAGTTCCTTGCGTAACTGGCCATATATAAGAAAACCTGAGAAGGTGGTAACTAATAGAAACAGCAGTAGAAGATAAGTTACAAGCCTAACTGATATCTTTCTTGATAATGTTACCTGCTTCGACATTTTGTATTTTTATTGCCTTATTCTTCTTCAACCCAATCCTGAACATTGTATCTATTGAGTATCTCTTTAAGCTTGCCGTTCTTGCGTAGTTCAAGAATACCTTCAGAAAGTATGGCTGCGTAATCTGGCGATTCTTTTATGGTTGGGCTGAATGCAATGAACAGGTAATGTTCTTTTTTATCTTCAGCAACTATCTGGCCGGCAACCTTGAACTTGCCCCAAAGGCTATTATCGGAAATATATTGTTGCGCTACGTTTATATTTTCAAGATAGGCGGTTATTCTTCCTTTTTCCAGCTTCTTGAAGTTCTGGTCTAGGCCTGTATCACCCGCTATAGATTGTACTCTGGCCGGGTTACTTTTATTAGTAGCTATGTATTCGTCAACATTTTTTTCGTAACTATAACCATCTATTACTCCAAGTGAAACTTTGCTTAGTGAAGATATATCTTCATACTGCCATGAAGATGTAGTTTTTATATAGAATGCATTAGATGTGTAGCCCTGCGGCTCCGTTGGTATTATAAAATCTGGCGCATCGCTAAAACCGGCACCAACTATTGCGCTATAAGTACCTTTTCTGGTTTCTTCTATCGCCCTTTCCCACGGCATCACATTATAATCTATCTTTATTCCCTTTGGTTCAAATACCTGCTTTGCAATTTCAATCATAAAACCTATTTTATCAGATTTAGGAT
>CAZLZP010000076.1:0-7054 GCA_964564045.1 uncultured Rickettsiales bacterium | reverse complement strand
TGGTTTATAGATTTTCCTTCAAAAGCCCACACTGTGTTGCCGTTTATATCGATTGCGTTCATGGTGCCATCACTTGAAACAACGTATATAAGGCCATTGTGATATACCGGGCTTAGGCTGATATCACTCAGGAACGATGAGCTTAACTTACCATACTCAGAAGTGGCAACGGTAGTGCTCCAAAGTTCAATACCATTGGTGAAATCTATAGCAAATATCTCACCCGATGAATAGGTAACTATAAGTTTATCGCCTATCAATAACGGTGAAGGGCTGGAGAACACGCGCGATGTAGTAGCTATGCCCTGATGGTGCCATAAGGTTTCACCGTTTTTGCCGTTGATAGCTATAGTGCGATTATCAGAAGTTACGAAAGCAACTGTGGTTTCCCTTGCAATAGGAATAGAGCGAATAGGCGAGCCGAAATCTTTCGACCAGATGGTTTCTCCGGTTTTTGCCGAGATAGCAAAAACATAGCCGCGCCTTGTACTAATGTATAGTGTGCCAAGGCTGTAGGAGATATTACCACCAATGAAATTATCGCCATCACCGCCTGAAAACATACCGGTAACTTTTTTCAGATAGCCTTTCTTATCTTTTTTGTAAGTATCGGAAACTTTTGTTTCCCACATAAGGTTAGAAATGTTGCCCACTTCCCTTGCCTGCACTTCACCATTGCCGCCAAGCGTGAATACCACACCTTCAGCTATTACCGGCGCAGAGGTAAGATCAAGGCCGTTATCAAGCTCTCCACCCACTGAAACCGAATCAAAGTTAGTGCCCTTTGTGAATTTCAGGTTCTCACCCGGAACATAGCCATTTCTTGGCCAGTAGTTATTCTCTATTTCAGGAGGAAGCTTGGAAAAGAATTTATTTACCAGATCATCAGCCTCTTGCGCGCTTATTTTCTTAACACGGTTATCGAAGAAGGAATCGCCCATTACCGGTTTATTTTCTTCATCAGAACCGCATGAGATAAGCGTTAATATTAATGCTATTGCCAGTAGGTTTTTATTCATTGGTAGTACCTAGTATGTTTTTTGCTCTTTCCTGAATGGTTGCAGGTATTTGTGTATCTGCCGCGAGTTGCGCGAACAAAGGTAAAGCCTTATTTTTTTCGCCCTGTGAAAGCAGGTATGAAGCCTTAAGTTCCATCGCCGTAGGCCAGAACGGAGCGCCTTCAACTGAAGTTTCATCAAGCAGTTTCAATATTGCTTCCTTATCGCCCTTCTTTTGGATAAGCACATAGGCTTTATCTATTTTTGCGATATCCATAAAGGCTTTATCGTACGAACTTGTTGTTAGGCCATCTAAAGTTTTGGCCGCTTCATCGTACTTTTCAGTAGAGTTCAGCAAACCGGCCTTCATCAGCGTTGCAAGCGGCGAATAGCCCTTCTGCTCTTTCGCGATTATCGCATCGTAATTTGAAGCATCTGAGCTATCGAACGCGTTAACGAACAACGTGCCAACTTCAACCGATTTCTTTTCCTGAATGTTCCAGTAAACAGTTTTTACAGAAACAGCCACAAGAATAACAACCGCCCCGATGATAAGTTTTTTGCCGTGCTGAAGGAATATCTTCTGATATTTCTCTTCCGCCATATCATGTTTTATTTCTTGTAATATATCGTTCATTTAAGCTCCTTGAAATTTGCGTAATGTATCTAGTAAAATTTTGTTCTCGTCTTCTAAACCAATGGTGAACCTTAGGCAAGATGGAAGGTGGTATGCTTCCATACGCCTTACAGAAATACCTTCAGCACGCAGAAATTCATCAGCCGCTACCGCCCTTTCCGGAGTTCCGAAATCAACCAATATAAAATTAGCCACCGTTGGATAAGGCTTTAAGCCCATATCATCGAGCGCTTCAAAAAATACCGGAACCCATTTACTATTGTGAGCAACCGATTTTTTAACAAAATCTTGGTCTGCCAGCGCGGCAACACCCGCCACCTGTGCTAACGACGAAACATTGAACGGCCCACGAACACGATTAAGGATATCGATTATATACTGGTTGGCATATGCCCAACCTAAACGCAGCGCAGGAATACCATAAGCCTTAGAGAATGTACGCAGCATTATTACATTATCGAAATCATCTATCAGCTTTACCGGATCGGGGTAATCTTCCGCAAGCGCAGCGGCATATTCATAATAAGCCAGATCTAGCACCAGCAGCACATGCTTCGGCAGACCTTTAATAAGCTTCCACAGATCTTTATCAGAAAGGTAGCTGCCTGTTGGGTTGTTAGGGTTTGCAACGAACACTATACGGGTTTTATCTGTAACCTTGTTAAGTATTGCATCAACATCGGTTTTCAAATTGGTTTCTTCTGCAATAACCGGCGTAGAGCCAACGGAATTGGCTGTGATAGGATACATTAAGAAACCGTGTTTGGTATAAATAATTTCTGCATCTGGCCCGCCGAATGCCGTACAGATTAGGGTTATAAGCTCATCAGAACCGGCACCGCAGATTATACGCTTTGGGTCAAGCTTATTAAATTCACCCAGCTTTTCACGAACATTGGCTGAAGTGCCTTCCGGATAGCGGTTAAGCTTTGAAAGCTCTTTGTTAATTTGCATTAGCACCGAACTGCTGCAGCCAAACGGGTTTTCGTTGGAAGAAAGCTTTATCTGCTTTTTACCATTAGCCTGCGCGTACGAACCTGGAACATATGGCGCAATTTCCATTATGCGTTCCGACGATAATTTAAGTTTTGTGGTCATATATCTATAATTACGAGAAGGTTATAGATGATATATAGGAAATGTGCAAGAAGGGTTGTGAAAGATTTGCCTCATGAGTCCAGCCTGCGCTCCTGTTGGAGCTTCGGCGGACACTCCTTCGTCTAACTCGCTTTCTTGGTGGCGAAGCCACCCGAAGCTCGAAGAGCGAAGGGTGGTGGTCGGCACTGGGATTGAACCAGCGACACACGGATTTTCAATCCGTTGCTCTACCAGCTGAGCTAGCCGACCACACAAAGCGATGGAAATTCTATAAGATAATAGTAACTAACTGTCTAGGGGAAATATTTGCTGCATGATATCACCGGGATATTATTACCTGATACGGCAATAAATATAACATAATAATTCTTACAAAAACCGCGATTTTGCTGCTCGCGCCAATGCGTATATATATGTACTGTAAAAACGCAGGAATTCTATATTTTTGCATTAAATATCAGCAAGATATCTATATAGTGAAATATTTAGTAAAATTTTAGGCATCTTAACGGTTTGTTAACCTTTCTGTGTTATAATTGGCTTATGAGCTTGAGAAACTCATATTAACAACAAAGTGAGGTGGAAAATGATTACTAACAATAAAGGTAAGTTTACTAGAAACATTAATTTAGAAATTGAACTTGGCAGCAAGAATGTTCTGTTTCAAACTGTAGAAGGTGATGATAAAGCTAGTGCAGTGGCTACAGCTAAGGCCGCAGTTGAGTCCGCAATACTTCAAGCGCGAGGCACTGTTGAAGTAGCGAAAGAACAAGCCAGATCTCCTAGTGTTGACACTACAGTTAAAGTTGCTGAAATAGCTGCACTTACCGAAGACCAGAAAACTCTTACTGCAAATGAGATAAAGGCAGTTACAATATTACTGAAATATGCTGATAAAGATCCTACTTTATTGACTCATCCTACAAGGCTTATTGAAGCATTAAACGCGGCAAGAGCAGAAGGTGAAGGCGTTGAGTTTATTGTGGGGCCTTTAAAAATCGACCGCTCTGATGCTAAAGAACTGGAAAGGGCTCTAAAAGGAGATGGCAAACTAAAAAGAGCTGATGGCAATGTTGATATTGAAACCATTGTGGCTTTAACAGCTGTTATCACCGAGAACAAAAAACCGCTTACTGAAGTTGGCATTGGTTTGGGCGGTGCAATATTGGTTGGACAGATCATGGATAATGAAATGTTAAAAGCAAAAGATTCGCCAATATATCGACAATTAGAAGAATTGCTTCACCAACATTAGAAAAATAGGTTCGCGTTTTACTACTTAAAACCGCCCCTGACCCGGGCGGTTTTTTTATTTCTTATCTTTAGCGGCTTTTTCCGCTTCTAAACTCCATCAGCCTTCGCTCGAAAGCGAGCTACGGCGTGACTAGATGCGTTTAGTTGCCCACTTTCGTTTTATCAGAGCCAGAAGATTTAGACGATTTTCCTTCGGATTCTAACGACCACCAGGTGCCTATACCAAGTGAGTATTTAGGTGAAATTTTCGGTTTGCCGAATTTGTTCCAGTGTATCAGGCGGAACTTGGTTATGTTCCAGTGCGGAACAACATAATAATTATGCTGCAGAACCCTATCTAGGGCTTTGGTTGCGGCAATAAGTGTTTGCTCGTCCTTCGCCTTGATAACCTTTTCCACCAGCGCATCTACAACTTCATTTTTAATGCCGGCGATGTTGCCAGAACCTGCCGTATCAACAACTTTAGATGAGTACATATCTGTAAGTTCGTTACCGGGAACCGAACCTGCACCGAATGATGATGCCACCACATCGAAATCGAACTCTTCCAGGCGTTTAATGTACTGAGCAGGATCTACCGTACGCATTGAAGCCTGTATACCAAGCCTTTTCAGGCTGCTGATGTATGGGTCTATCACGCGTTCGAACGTAGGCGAGTTAAGCAGGAACTCCATTTCGAACACCTGGCCTTTAGCATTGGTAAGCTTGTTATCTTTTATTTCCCAGCCAGCTTCCTTAAGAAGGTTTTTTGCAGCCAGAAGGTTTTTTCTATCTGCGCCTGAACCATCAGATACCGGGGGATTATATTCTTTAGTGAATACTTCCGCAGGTAATTTATCTTTATACTGATTCAGAATATCAAGCTCTTGACCAGTTGGCAAACCAGCTGCTTCGTATATAGAGTTAGAAAAATATGAACGTGTGCGGGTATATGAAGAATAGAATAATGTTTTATTCTCCCACTCGAAATCGAAAGCAAGCGCCAGCGCCTGACGAACACGCACATCCTGGAATTTTTCCTTCCGCAAGTTAAGAACAAATGCCTGCATTCCAGTTGGCATATCGTGAGGAATTTCGGCCTTAACCATTCTACCATCTTTTACCGCATCGATATTATACGCCGTTGCCCAAACACGCGCGATGTTTTCCTGACGTATATCGTACTCACCACCCTTCAGGGCTTCAATGGCAACGGTATCGTCACGGTAATATTCATAGGATATAACATCAAAATTATTCAGACCGCGATTATATGGAATATGGTTGCCCCAGTAATCAGGTACCCTTTCGTAAGAAATAGAACGACCAGGATCAACTTTGCCAATTTTATATGGCCCACTTCCTAGGGGCGGCTCAAGCGTTACCTCATCGAATTTGTGAGTTTCGTAGTAATGTTTAGGTAAAATTGAGAATTCTCCAAGTATAAATGGCAGTTCACGATTTTCATCAGTTTTGAAACTGAATTTAACCTCAAGTTGATTTATTTTTTCAACCTTTTCTACATCAGTATAGTATGTTTGATAGAACGGATTACCCTTCTCTATTATAGTGTTGAATGTCCAGATAACATCATCAGCCGTTATCGGTTTGCCATCATGCCACTTCGCCTTAGGATCTAGCACGAAGATGATAGATTTTTTATCTTTAGCCATTTTTACGCTATCAGCCAGAAGGCCATAACGCACGAACAGATCATCGTTGCTGGAACTCATTAAAGTGTCGTATATCAGGCCCACACCTGATGCTGATACACCCTTAAGTAGAAATGGATTAAGGCTATCAAACGTACCTGTAACAGCATACTTAATGTTGCCCCCTTTCGGCGCATCTGGATTTACATATGCGAAATACGAAGCCTCTTTATTTTCGGCTTGACCAAACATGGTTAACGTTTTACTACAGATGTAACCTTCATCACAATTTGCGAAAGCAGAAAATGGGGCTAGTATTATCAATACAAATATTGTATAATATTTATACATGCGCGGCATAATGTTAAACCTTGAGTTGCAGATTTTATTATTAAGTTCGTAAAGGTATTTCGCTTATAGCTTCGTATAATAAATATTCAATAACTATGATGAAATTTGTTAGCTGCCACATTTTGATAAGATTCCAGATTGCTATTGTGGTGTTAGTACTAACAAGCTTTTCCCCCTCGCCGTCTAACGCTAACAGCTCGGAAGACCTTAAATTCAAGGCAAACTTTGTTAGTCTGCTCATGAAATATGTTCAGAATAAATCTACAAACAATATTTGCGTAACAGGTGATAACCAACTTCTGAATGCGCTAAAATCTAGCCCTAAGAAGGCAAATATCATTACCCTTACCGGTCAGGACATCTCTGGTTGCTCTGTTGTATTTGTTGGAAAGGGCGCGACATCTTATGGCAGTATCATAAAGGTTGCCGATACAAAAAGCATAGTTACCGTTTCCGATAAAGGTGGCTTTTTGAATCAGGGCGGCCTGGTTGAGCTATATGAAAAAGATGGAAAGATAAAATTTGCCATAAACCTTAAAAAGGCAGGCGTAGTAAAGGTTAAGTTCGATTCCAGGCTGGTAGAACTTGCAGATAGAACCATCTGATTGGTGTTTTTCTTAATTTGTTACTTGAATTAACTTCACATTTATAATAGTTACACTCTGAACCTAAAATGTGTTTCAGATGGATAAGCTACAGTTAATAATCACGATAGCCGTTCTTGCAGTTATTGCCTTTCAGTTAGGCAGCTATTTCATTCTAAAAAATTCAAAATCTGTTACAAAATCTGGCACATTCGAAAAAGAGTTAAAATCTCTGCCCAAATATTATGGCTACTGCATAGCGGTATGGAGCATAGTTCCAGCCCTATTCCTGATAACTGTATTATCCTATATCAACAAAGATATGGTAAACTTTAACGCCCTTAGAGCAAACCCATACCTTATACCATTCGCCGCCATATCAATAGTTTTTATCGTAGCATCGCTGTTCGTTATAAAACCTGGTTTTGATGCCAGAGAACATTTCGAGAAATGGCTAAAACGATTATTCCTGCTTTGCGCCGCAATTGCTGTATCTATAAC
>CAZLZP010000075.1:2676-7155 GCA_964564045.1 uncultured Rickettsiales bacterium | reverse complement strand
AGCACAAACGCCCAATGGCGTGATAGTTCCTAATGAACTAAAGTCATCGCTGAAAGAATTATATGAAAAGCTTAATGGTGCATTGGCAATCATAAGTGGAAGAACCATAGAGGATATAGATAATTTATTTAAGCCTCTGAAACTTCCGGTGGCTGGAGTTCATGGGGCGGAATGGCGTATAGGTTCAAAAGCGAAAAAAGAACAAGCCTGTTTTTCCCTTCCTGAAAACATGCATCAAACCATATGCAATATATTCAAGGAATATAATCTCATAAAAATAGAGGATAAAGCCTATACCATTGCTGTACATTATCGCCAGGCACCACATTTAGAAAAAATGATAGGCGAGATACTGCGGTCCCTGATAGTAAGAACAGGGGAAAATATTGAACTTTTGCAGGGTAAAATGGTCTTTGAGATCATGCGGCCTGAATTCAATAAAGCATTCGCTCTTGAACAATTCATGAAAAGGGCACCTTTCGCAGGCAGAAAAGCGATTTATCTTGGAGATGATAAAACCGATATTCCAGCCATAAATAAATGCCAGGAACATCAGGGAATTGGTATGCTTGTAGCAAAAGGAAATTATTTCTCATCTCCAACCGATGTAAGAAAATGGTTGAAGGAACAAGCTTGGAATAAATTAGCTAGTTAGATTATTAAAAATATGAAATATATATAATATGTTAAATTTACTCTTGTCGTCTTCAGAAGTAACTTGGTCATTTTCCATTGTTTTCGCATGGTTTGTTGGAGAGTTTGTCTATCGCTGGACTGGTCTGCCAAGGATCAGTATCTATGGGCTGATAGGTTTTATACTCGCAAGCACGCAAACTGGTTTTTTACCAAACGCAGAACACAGCAAACTGCTCTTACTGGCAAACATCGCATTCGGACTTATTCTTTTTGAACTTGGTTATCGGGTTAATCTGCGCTGGCTTCGATTGAATCCATGGATAGGTGTCACTGGTATAACTGAATCCATGATTACCTTTGCGTTGGTATATAGTGGCACCATATTATATGGTATTTCTAATATTAATGCCCTACTACTAGCATCACTTGCCATGTCAACATCTCCTGCGGGTGTTCTTCGCGTTATTAATGAGCAGCGAAGTTCGGGACAAGTAACTGAGCGTATTTTACATTTAACAGCTATTAACTGCGTACTGGCAGTTTTTATTTTTAAGATAATAGTTGGTTTATCTGTATTCAGGAGTTCGGGAAGTTTTCTGGACGCAGCCTCAAGTAGTCTGATCGTATTATTTGCTTCTGCGGTTCTGGGCTGCTTGTTCGGCATTATTATTCCAAGCCTTATGCGCAGAATAGGCACTCTTGCGCAGGATGGCACTATAGCATTTGCACTTGCTGTAGTATTAATAGTAACTATTGCTCATGCAGTAAAGCTCTCTCCAGTTCTTGCTGCACTGACATTTGGATTGGTAGCTCGCCACAGGCGCGTTACATTTGGTCAGACAAGACGTAATTTCGGCATGTTAGGTGAATTGCTTACAGTACTGTTATTCGTGTTTGTTGTTTCAACGCTAGAATGGCAGAAAGTATTGGCAGGAGCAGGTTTGGGAACAATATTAATAATAATTCGTCTTATAACAAAAACCTTCTGCGTGGCGGCATTTTCTCAGTTAAGCGGTATATCATGGCGCAAAGGAATATTGACCGGAGTATCAATGGCTCCGATCTCAGTATTTGTAATACTGGTGCTTGAGCAAGCTAGGTATCTTGGAATTTCATTTATAGATGAGCTTTCTGCTTTAGCGGCCATGACATTGTTCATGGAAATTATTGGCCCGGTCATTACTCAAAGGGCTTTGATAATGGCTAAAGAAACCTCTCATAAAGTGGAGGTATAATGTCTTTAGAGGCCTTTAAAAAGTCTGAAGCACTAACCATGGGTGTTGAACTTGAATTGCAACTAGTGAGCCTTTCTGATTTCAACCTTACGGCGGCCAGCCCAGACCTTCTTCATCTGTTGGAACGCAAACCGTTTCCCGGCACTGTAGTGCCGGAAATGACTGAAAGTATGATAGAGATAGCTACGGGTATTCATACTAATTACCAAGGGCTAATAAGCCAGTTACAAGAAATGAGAGATATACTTGTGAAGGCCGCTGATAAATTGAATATAGGTATTTGCGGTGGTGGCACGCATCCTTTTCAGAATTGGTCAGAACAGAAGATATTCTCTAAACCACGTTTCAAGGAATTGTCTGCGTTATATGGTTATCTTGCAAAGCAATTCACCATATTCGGGCAACATGTTCATATTGGGTGTTCATCTGGTGATGATGCAATGTTTTTGCTTCATTCGCTGAATCGTTATATACCGCATTTTATTGCTCTTTCAGCTTCTTCACCTTTTGTTCAGGGGCGTGATACATTATTCAACTCAGCTCGCCTTAATTCTGTTTTTGCATTCCCGCTTTCGGGTCGTGCGCCGTTTCTTTTAAAATGGGACGAATTTGAAAATTCCTATTTTGCTAAAATGGAACAGACTGGAATTGTTAAAAGTATGAAGGATTTTTATTGGGATATTCGTCCTAAACCTGAATATGGCACTATTGAATTACGTGTGTGCGATACACCCTTAAGTATAGAAAAAGCAGCTTCACTAGCTTGTTATTTTCAAGCGTTGTGTAAGTATTTATTAGAGAGATCAGAGCCTATGCCTGCTGAAGATGATTATCTTGTTTATAATTATAATCGCTTTCAGGCATGCCGTTTTGGATTAGAAGGTTCAATAATACATCCAAAATCCTATGAGACATTATCACTTAGAGAAGATATTCTTTCTACATTACGCAAAATTGAGCCTTATGCAGAATCTTTAGGAAGTATGCCAGCATTGGATTATCTTTCTAAAACTACCCACGAAGGCAGTGACGCGCATTATCTTAGGGGGCAATATAGTGAAAGAGGTGGTGCCGAAGGTATGGTAGATGCAGCATTAAACATATTTCGTGGAAAGGATAATTAGATGCAGAATCAATCAGAAATAAACTCTATTCGTAGAGGCGTTCTTCCCAGTCGAATTAGAAAGTTTATGCAAATGGAATCAGCTAGTGGTATCGTAATGATATTTTTTGCATTATTAGCGATAATTGCTGCTAACTCACCTTTTTCTGTTTTTTATAAAGAATTTGTTAATGCTCCGATTTCATTCGGCTTTAAAGACAACTTAGCTACCGAACCCGTAAAGAATTGGGTGAAGGATATTTTAATGGTGTTCTTCTTCCTAATCATTGGATTGGAATTGAAGCGTGAAATGTGTGAAGGTTTTTTATCTAAGCGAGACCAAATTGTTCTTCCTCTGATTGCCGCGGCAGGAGGTATGATAGTCCCGGCTTTAATTTTCTTAGGATTTAATTATAATCACCCAGAAACCATTAGCGGATGGGCAATTTCATCAGCTACTGATATTGCTTTTGCCTTGGCGATTCTATCTCTTCTAGGTAAAGGCATACCACCTGCTGTTAAAATCTTTTTACTAGCAGTAGCTATATTTGATGATTTGGGAGCAATTCTAATAATCGCCTCGTTTTATAATACTGGCCTTACTATCCTTCCTCTTGTACTTGCTTGCGTTGGTATTGTAGCGCTTTTTTTACTTAACCGTTCTAATGTTTCTTTGATAACCCCGTACATGCTGATAGGAATATTTCTTTGGTTCTGTTTTCATCATTCAGGTATCCATACAACATTAGCAGGGGTAATTGTTGGACTAGCTATCCCAATGCGTGATGCAGATGATAAACACCATTCACCACTTAATAGCTGCATGCACTTCCTCCATCCTTGGGTAAGTTTTCTTGTAATACCAGTGTTTGCTTTCACAAGCGCAGGCATAGATTTAAAGGGATTAAGTCTATCCAGCTTTCTTGAGCCATTACCGCTAGGTATTGCACTTGGATTGTTCGCAGGAAAGCAGATAGGTATATTCGGCACTTCATGGATACTTATAAAAACTAAGCTGGTGAGTATGCCTGATTCAACGCAATGGAAACATCTGTATGCGGTTTCTATAATAGCTGGCATAGGCTTTACGATGAGCCTGTTTATAGGGATGCTTGCTTTCTCAGATACTCATCTTCAAGAGCTCGCAAAAGTTGGTGTTATATGCGGATCGTTACTTTGTATAATCTGGGGTGGAATAGTGCTGAAGTTTGTTTTAAGAAAAAAATAAGCCGCTATAAAAAGATTACTTTACTGACACTTTTTAGCAAAAAAAATATGGATTTTTCTAGCTTCCGTATCTGTTCATAAGAACCTGCTGGCGTTCGTACGCGTTCGTATGGCCCAACGTTCTAGACGCATATTTTATAAGTGCTTGAACCGTATTACTTTTTGATGTTTTAATATAATATTATGTTCTGTAAGATGATAATATTATAATAATGCTTTCTATTGTGTCTAATTGATATTAGTCTTGTTTTTAGTGTCAAAGGTTTGTAGATAGAATAA
>CAZLZP010000075.1:0-2666 GCA_964564045.1 uncultured Rickettsiales bacterium | reverse complement strand
AACCTTCTGGCGTTCGTACACGTTCGTATGGCCCAACGTAGTGAACGATTATTTCATAAGCGCTTGAACCGCATTGCTTTTTTATGCTTTAAATAAACCACATGCTGCTACTTAAACAGCTTGAAACACTGGTTGTAAGCGGATTCCAGCGAATGCATGCGGATTTAGTTAGATTTTATACGTCTTCATTGAACTTCTACACATAACATTCAAATGCTAATCTTGATGGCTTACTATTTTTATGCATTTCAATAGCTTACAAATCATTTAAAATTCATTATAAATATTAACCTTTTTTTAACTTTTCTATGATATAATACATAAATAACAGAGGCAACGGGGATTTTAATGGGCAAGATATTAGAACAAAAACTTCCAACAGCAGCGCTTGTGGTTGATACCAAACTATCTGATGAGAAGCAGGCAGATGTATTTAATTTCGATGTGGTGAAAGAATCCATCGAAAAATATTCCACCCTTGATGTTTCAAAACTAGTACCCAGCAAAGGCGTTACAACCGTAAAAGTTTCCGCTGAACAATCTGATGTACTATTCCAAGATGTTGCTGGCAAAGAATATCTGTCTATTCTTAAAGAGTATAACTTGCTGATTGATAGTGACAAAGGTGATGGTGGTATCGCAAAGATTTTCGTAAATGGCAGTAATGGTAATGATGTAATCTTTGGAACAAACACAACAGATACATTATTTGGTAATGGTGGTAATGATATAATTTTTGGTATGGGCGGGAATGATACTATAGTTGGTGGCGATGGTGATGATATTATTGTAACCCTAAACTCTGCAGGTAATTATAGTTTTGTGCTTGGCGGTGCAGGTAATGATCAAATTATTGGTGGCGGCGGGAATGATCTTATCTATGGTCAAGATGGCGATGATATTATTGCTGGTGGCTATGGCAATGATAGTATAGATGGCGGTGAAGGAAACGACACTATCGATGGTGGCGTTGGAGATGATATTATTGGTGGTGGTGGTGGTAATGACGAGATTTATGGTCGTGATGGCAATGATACTATCTATGGTGGCAATGGTGATGACATTATCCAAGGTGGCTTAGGCAATGATACAATCGATGGCGGTGCTGGTATCGATACTCTTAGTCTGGCTGATCTAGATTTTACAGGTGCAACCACTGCAGACTTACAAGCACTTTATGTATTTGAGGTAGACCCTAGTTACTATGGACATCATGGTGTATCAATTTCAGGTTTTTTTCATATGACTGCAACAAATATATCTGGGACAGACTACCTTGCAGGCTCACTAAATAATGTAGCTCCTTTTAACAATACACTAAATATTCAATCAAATACATCAGTAAGCTGGGGTAGTTTTGCTCAGACTGATAATTTATCTTCAATAGAGAATGTAACTGGCTCACAATATAATGATATAATCATCGGTAATGATTTAGATAATATAATCATTGGCAATGGTGGTAATGATTCCATAGTATCTGGTGATGGTAATGATTATATAGATGTTAGTAGTTCTTTATCTTATCAGTCCATGGTTTGGGCAGGAAACGGGGACGATACTATAAACGCTGGCAGTAGTGCGATCTCATTTGGTGGAGCAGGCAATGATACAATCATAGGGGGGTGGAGCTCTTATGGCGGTGATGGTGATGATATTCTTACTGGGGCAGATAGATTATTCGGCGCAGAAGGAAATGATATTCTAACAGGAAATAATGGTGATAATTGGCTGGATGGCGGGAATGGAACAAATATACTAACTGGTGGTACTGGAGCCGATCAATTTGTTTTTAATGTTTCTAACTCTAATAATATTAATTATAATAATACAATAACAGATTTTCAAGTTGGTTTAGATTTAATTAGCCTAAATAGTACGCCATTCGCGTTCAATTTCGCTACAGATGTAACACTAACTTATCTAGGAAATAACACTCTTATAGAAAGTCTTACAAACAACTCAATACTAGTAGAAAATGCATTCCTAACTCAAACTGATTTTATTTAAGCCGTAAAAACCCCCATGGTTTGTTTGGAAGAAGCCTAATTTATTATCCGTATATGTCCATAAGAACCTTCTGGCGTTCGTACACGTTCGTATGGCCCAACGGGATTCGAACCCGTATTGCCGCCGTGAAAGGGTTGGAAACCATAGTTTAGTATAACATCATATAATCTCTGAAACCCTAGAGAACACAATAGTTTCGATGCTATATTATATTTTCTTGTATTATCATATATCACCATATATATTACCCAGATATTACCCAAACGTTACCCAAATTATTTATGGCAAGATCGGTAAGAGAAAGCAAATTTGAGAATAGAACTCTAAGACTGAAGCTAAAAGCTTCTGGTGAAGTTCTATGGAAGTCTATAGGCCAGGGCCTGCATATAGGGTATTATAAAGGCTCTACAGGCGGAGCTTGGAAGGCAAGGTTCAGAAGCCAGGACAAAAGATATATCAAGACAACAATCGGTAAAGCAGATGATTATTCTGATGCTGATGGAGTAACTATACTAACATTCTTCCAGGCTCAGGAAAAAGCTCGCACCTGGTTTAATCAGAAAGTTAAAGAAGAAAAACACGGTATTAAATCTTCAGATAAAACCAAGATCTCAGATATTCTAGATGAGTATATGGAGTGGTTCAAACATGAGCGT
>CAZLZP010000074.1:2053-7255 GCA_964564045.1 uncultured Rickettsiales bacterium | reverse complement strand
AGCTATGCTTATAAAAACGTTCTGAAACGTGGGTTTACTTTAATTAGAAAAAACTCGTCAACTGGTAAACTTGTAAACTCTTCAACCCAATTAAATCCGGCAGATTTAATAACTATCGAATTCTTTGATGGTTCTAAAAATGCGGTGGTAGATGGTAAGAATGTTCCTCCGCTGCGAGCGAAGCGAACTACTTCAGAAAAAGCAAAAGAGGTTAAAAAAACTACAGCTGACCAGGGTAGTTTATTTTAAAGAATCCTATCCACCTTACTCGCTAAAATAAAGTCATTCTCGTGCAAACCACCTATAGCATGCGTATAGATAGTTATATTAGCGTACCCCCAGCCAAATGAAATATCGGGGTGGTGCCCTTCAGCTTCTGCAACATCGCCCACCTTATTAACAAAGGCCAAGGCCTGCTTAAAATTCTTGAATTTGAACTCTCGGTTGATTTTTACGCCGTTTTCAACAACCTTCCATTCTGGCGTATGTTTCGCTTGCATTTCAGTGGCTTGTGCCATACTAAACCTAGATAAACCACCCTCACACGGCGCACATTTTTTTGTGGAAATATCCATTTTGTTAACCCTTTATTAATATATTTATGGTATAAATATAGTGGGTTAAAAGCAAAATTAAAGCAAGGGGCAATGGAAGATAAATTTAGAACAGTAGTAAATGGCAAGTCAATTGGCTTAAAAGAGCATATACTAAACGGCAATAAATCTATCTTTAGGGCTGAGCTGACAAAGAAGCTGGAGGGGGGTGAAATATCTTACCGCGAAAGAACTGTGCTGCTACATTTTTACGAAGCGATCGTTGCAGTTAATTTAGATAATGAAGCAGCTTACAAGCTCATCAAAAAGAACAAAGAGGCAATTAAAAAGAACATCAATATTCCTTTGCCTGATGGTTATAGTTTTTTATCTTTAGCTTTAGAAAAATATGGCGGAGAAAATAAAGATGCTGTTGAAGCTAAGATTGATCTGGCAATTGAATTATTAAATCTAGGGGCAAAGGCAAATAAACCCTTTGGTTTTCCTAAAAAAACCGAACTTATAGCGGCAATTAATTTGCTACCCAATTGTAATGATGCATCTGAAATTCCCAGAGGTAACCACATTAATTTAATGAGCTTATTGCTTAATGAAAATAAGGGGAGGGCAAGGCCTGGAGTGGTAGATTTCTATAAGGAAGATGCTGCATTTAAATTAGCTTCCAGGCTGGATGATGTTGGTGAACTACTGGCAGAACAAGGAAAAAACGCACTTGATCAGGGAATGATAAGGTATTTAAGTATAATAAAAAGCTCTTTAGCTATGCTTCAGAAAGCAGGCGCAGATTTAATTTCAAGTACGTGCCCCATAACATTGGAAACAGCATCCGATAAAATAAATAGATTTAATGATTTTATGTTGGAAAGATTTGGCAAACCCAAATTGGGTGATGCCTCTTTATTAAAACTACCGGCTTCTTTTAACGAGGCAAAGGAAGTAAGAAGTAAGATTAAAGCATTTGATCATACCAGTATTGTAGATAGTGTACAGCATTTGGTTTCAAAATCAGGAGTAATTGATACGCCTGAGCAGGGCTCATTACTTAATGACGGCCTCAAGAAGTTGGCTGAATGGAAAAAGCACGCCCCCGCAGAAAATTACGCTCGTTTTAGCGAATACAGAATGGATTTTTATAATCAATTTTTTAAGCCCCTTGCAAATATTGTTGCTGAGGTAGATCGCTATTTCAAAGAGATAACTCCGGATACGAGTATAAGAATAGAGTCTCTAAAGAAACTTAGTGTAGAAGAAGCTTCTAAATGGCTGAAAGCAGAAGAAATGCATGACGAGCAAGTGCTGAAGATAAAAGATAGATTAAGATCGGAGCTTGCAGGGGCATTTGGACATTTATCTGGCTTGTTTAGGAAAGATGATGTTTCGATAGCCAGATACCTTCCTTCGCTGGGAGGAGGAAATAATAACTCTGCTATTGCAAAGAAAATAGAAGAGGCGGCTGCATTTTTATCCGCGCCTGAAATACATATTACAGCAAGTAGCCTGGGATATACATTAGCGCATCAAAAAGATTTAAAACTTGAGCAATCTCATAGCATAGAAGATAAAGTTCTCGAGGTAAGAATGTTAGATACATTTAAATCTATGGCAAATAATTACAGGCTCTTTGTTTCTACATTTAACAGTTTTAAAAATTATAATAACCTTCTATTGGAGGCAGATAAAAAAGTCGCCCAAGATACTAAGGAAAAAATTAAAAAAGCCGGAGACACCGCGAATGATAAAGAAGTAACTAAAACACCAGAGGATGATTTGAGAAAGCCTCGCAGAGCTCCTTTTAATGAAAAGACCACAAAAATGCTGACAGGGCATTTGGAAAAAACTGGCGGCACTACTTTTAATGAGAAGGCTTTAAGGCAAGCGTTTAGGGCGTACAAATACTTTAGGAATTCATTTAATGATTTTATGATGGATGTGCATGGGGGCAATATTTCATTAAGCGGTGATGAGGTCTCCGCCCTTCGTAAGAGCTTAAAAGACATTCCGAATGCCTGCCGATCCATGGAGGAGGCTTTGGCCCTTCTAGGCGTAGAAAGTAATAAAAAAGGCAGCAATAGAGGTAAATAACTGCCTATATCTTTTGCAATAAAAAAGGGCGGTTATATTTACCGCCCTTTTTGTTTTGTTCAGCTAAAAAGCTATTACTTCATTTTAGCCATTTGGCTGAATACAGCTGCGTTAGTATCTTTAACCGCTTCTAAAGCTGCGGCTTTATACTTGCCGGCATCTGCAGATATTTCAAAGCTGCGGCTTTGGTTGCTACCTGCACCCATTAAAGTAGTTGCTATGTTAAGAGCAGTTTCAGCCGCTACGTAAGCATCGCTGCTGGTACTCTTAATAGTTCCGAATTCCTTCATGGAATAGATAGACTGTCCTAAATATATGCTGCCGTTAGGGTTGGCGCCAAAAGTGCCGCCGCCTTCACCGCCAACAAGTACAAGCTTGCTGCCGTTGGTCACAGAAATACCTTGTCCAACCTGCATGGTTGAGCCGGAAGCCCATCTGCCACCGCTGCCTTCAGCGCTGACAAAATCTACAACATAAAGCGCAGATATAACTTTTACGCCCGAGTTTTTAACATAGTTAACCGCCGAAATGGTTGGATTTCCAAAGCCAAAACCGCCGGTAAAATCAGCCGATTCACCCAAGAAAAAGTAAGACTTATTACCTATAGCTGAAGGCGAGAAGTATTTAATGTCGCCATCATCATAAGGGAAATCGTAGGTTTTTGCGTCAGCGAAATCTGCATCGGCAAGTAGCGCTTTTCTATCTACAACCGTGTAGCCTTTAGCTTTTAGCTGCGATACAAAATCGTTATACGCCGCATTGGTTATTTCCTGTCTTAGTGAATCACTAACGCCGTTAAGTGCAACATCGGCGCTTGCTCTGCCGCCAAACCCTCTGCCGGCACTAGCACTCGCATCTTTTTCAGTGAAGAAGCCAACTTTAAAGCTGCCAATGGCAACTTTATCTAATCCTTTGAACGCATCATCATTATCTACTTTAATGGCGTCTTGTGTAACAAGGCCGAATATTCCGCCCGTTTGTTTTTCTGGAGCTTTAACGCCTTCAACGGCTGAAACTGCGCAGGCGCTTAAAGAAGCCGCCGCTATTATTGCTGCTAAATTCAAAATACATTTCTTCATGTTGTTCCTTATAAGTTATTGTTCATGATACCCTAACGGGCAATTTTTTATAACAGCCATGAACTTTGTTGCAATATAAATTGTAAATATACGAACACAAATGTATGAATCGGGAATGTCAAAAGGTTTTACATTGGTAGAGTTGGCGATAGTACTGGTAGTAGTTGGCCTGCTTGTAGCTGGCGTTCTGGCCGGGCAAGATATTATTGAAACAGCTAGAAGAGTTAAGCTAATCCGAGAAGTTAATGATTACACACTTGCAATAAAAACATTTCAGTTAAAGTTTAATTACTTGCCTGGCGATATGCCAAATGCCGACAGTTTTTTTGATGTAATAGGTAATGGAAATGGCGATGAAATGATTTCAGTTGTGCCTGATGCAGGTTTTGGGCCAGCGGTAAGCGCTGAGGATACTTTTGCATGGAATCATATGAGCAAAGCAGGGGTTGTAAACAGCGCTTACTCTGGAGAAACTAATCTTATTGAACCATATTATTCAGAGAATAATATACCAAAATCTACAGCCTATGAAGGTGTGTTTATATGGCTAAGTGATGGCTCTACAAGCGCTGACGGCCCAATGATTTATGCCCAAGATTTCACACTTGTAGACCCCAACTCGGCTACAAATTGTCTTGTTATAGGAGGGAATAATTCCCAGGACGCTGGCGGTAATTACCCAACTGAAGCCAAATTAAAAGTTTCTTCCGCTTATTCCATAGATACCAAGTTAGATGATGGAAAGGCCAGGCAGGGAAGTGTAAGAGGTGTATGGGATTATTCTCCGGTAGACACTGGGGGAGGTTGCCCAACTTCTGATGATGGAGATATAAACAGCACTTACACTTTAAACTCTACAGGTCTTTGTGTAATAGCTATTAAAGTAAACTAGAATTCTTAAGTGCAGTACAGTTTATGCATTTATATTCTGGAGGCCGGTGTCGGAATCGAACCGACGCATGTGGGATTTGCAGTCCTCATTAATTAAAATATCATAACAGATGATAATTCAACATAGCAGTTAAATCAATGTATTAATTAAATTCAGTTGGTATTTGTTTTTATGAATAGTGATCATTTTTTATCAGTAAGTGTCCCACCAGTGTCCCACGGAAGAATGCTTGAAGGGGGGTATACCCTTTTCTATAGGATTTTTGTTGTTCATATTATGGCGCATACCTCGCGTGGTATATTTTTTCTCACAGGCACATATTTTAACAGGGGGGGTACTTCACTTATTTATCTGAACCACCCCCACCCCAAAGTTTTTGAGGGCGGTAGGGGTCTATAGAATAGGGCTTATGAATTGCGCCAAGTTTTTTTGGGCTTTTCATTTGTCGCATTATACATATCGGCGTTATCCAGATTCTGCTGCACTATAGTGGTGGAGAATCGCACATCAGAAACATACTTACCTATTCGATGCTTTGGTAATCTATTGAAATATAATAGTAATAATCTGTAACTATAAATAGTTAAAAAATGGT
>CAZLZP010000074.1:0-2043 GCA_964564045.1 uncultured Rickettsiales bacterium | reverse complement strand
TTATTTCTTTTAGTGATTTTGATGGTTTTTTGGATATAATATTTGTTTGTTCATAATTATTATGCCGTTAAAAAATGGTTAATATTTTAACTAAATTGTGTTATAATCGGTTTATAATAACATAAATCGGGGTTTAAATTGGAAAAGCTAATTAACGAGAAGCAGGTAACATCGAAGCTTACAGTTGATACAAAGATCTCTGAAGAAAAGCAGCTGGATGTTGTTAACTTAGATTCAGTAAAAGAGGCTACTGATAAATATTCAAATGTGGATGTATCAAAGCTTGTAAACTCTAAAGCTGTAGAGGTGACAAAAATAGATTCTGAGAAGGCAGATGCACTACTTTTAGATTCTATAAATAAAGAACAGCGATCGGTTCTTGCAGAATATAAGATACTCAATGATACAGACGAGCATGATCATGATGTGCAAGGCTTAATAATTAATGGTTCTGTGGACGATGATACGATAATTGGTTCCACCGACTCCGACGTTATTCATGGTGGCGGTGGCGATGATGTGATTCATGGCCAGGGTGGCGCTTTTGATCTTATATATGGCGATGATGGTAATGACTATATAGTTACAGGTTCGCAACCAGGACAAACGAGTATAGTGTTTGGCGGGAATGGCAACGATACTATTATTGGCGGCGGCGGTGTGGATATAGTATTTGGTGAGAGCGGCGATGATACTGTGTACGCTGGCAGAGGTAACGACTTCATAGATGGTGGTGCTGGTAATGACCGCCTGTATGGAGAAACCGGCGATGATGTAATTTATGGTGGTGCTGGCAATGATGCCATAGAAGGCGGCCGTGGTAATGATAACATCGATGGCGGTACAGGCGATGATCTGATCTATGGTGATGGCAAGGGTGTTAACAACCCGGGCGATGATACCATCCATGGCGGCGATGGTAACGATGTTATCTATGGTGATTCTGATAATAATATTTTTGGCGGAAATGATATAATATACGGCGGTAACGGTAATGATACCATCTATGGTCAGGCCGGTAATGACTGGCTGAATGGCGGTGCTGGTGGTGATTACATTGATGGTGGTGATGGTAACGACTATATAGAAGGTGGAGATGGTGATGACGTAATATATGGTGGAGACAGCGACAATTCTTTTCCTCCAACAGTTTATGGTTATAATAGTTTTATGCCGGGGGGTTTTGTAGGGCCAGAGTTAATAATTGCCGGAGCGGGTGATGATACGGTTTATGGTGGTGATGGCAGTGAGGAAATATGGGGAAATTCCGGTAATGACATTCTATATGGTGAAAATGGTGATGATGATATTTTAGGTGGAACCGGTGATGATATAATTTATGGCGGTGATGGAGATGATTGGATAAGAGAGGATGATGGTGGCAATGATTTGATTTATGGTGGTGATGGTAACGACATTGTGTTCCAGGGCGTGGGCGATGACATCATAAATTTAGGAGATGGTAATGATACTGTTAATATTCTTCATCCCAATAATAGTTATGAGTTTTATATTCAAACTCTAGGAAACGATATCATTTATGGCGAAGGTGGTAACGATAGAATATTAGATGGCTTTGGCGACGATGTGATTCACGGTGGTGACGGAGATGACATTATAGTAGATTTGCTTGGTACTAATGAAATGTTTGGCGATGCTGGTTCGGACATTTTTAAATTCGATATAGATGCTATACAAGACGGCACAATTGGAGGGCCTGTCGGGAATTTAGGTATTAATACATATCTTGATAACCAGGTATCAACTTCTACTATTTTTGATTTCAGCTTAGGAGAAGATAGTCTGTTAATATCGCAGGGCGCGTATGTTACTATCAATATTTCCGACTATGGCAATGGTACACATGTAATGCTTGAAAATACCGAAGCTAATTATCATATAGATATATATCTTGAAAATATCGCAGCTGCAGATTTGCAAGCTTCTAGTTCATTGGTGATATTTTAAAAAACAACCTACTACCTACTAAATGGCTCTGTTCCCCCACAGGGCCATAACTTTAAAAATAAAGGAACTGATATG
>CAZLZP010000073.1:0-7353 GCA_964564045.1 uncultured Rickettsiales bacterium | reverse complement strand
GTAGAGCTGCTTTTTGTTTTGCCGCTTTATTTCCTGTTAAGAGTACTGCCTTTTAAAGTATCGTCTTTTCTGGTTGGAAAGTTATTGCGCCTGTTAGGCAGGGTTCACTCTTCTCATCAAACTGCGGTTAAGAATTTGAAATCATGCTTCCCTGAAAAATCAGATATAGAAGTTGGACATATGGCCCTAAATTCATGGGAGAATTTAGGTAGAACAGTGGGAGAGCTACCTCATGTGTCATCTTATTCAAACAGTAAAATGCAAGAAGTATGCCCTATATCTGGCATAGAAAATGTGGAGCAGGCTGAAGAGTTTTCGAAGAAGAACGAAACCGGTTTCATACTTATATCGGCTCATATAGGTAATTGGGAAATGGCCTCAAGAATGCTGCTTGTGCTTGATCCGAGAACTGCTCTTATCTACCGCAAGGCAAACAATCCTTATGTAGAAAAACTTATCCAAAAGATGCGCGGTGAGTACACAGATTTCATAATCCCGAAAGGTGACAGATCTGGCGTAAGAGATGTGGTTAAACACCTTAGGTCTGGTGGAAGGCTGGGAATGTTAGCAGATCAGAAAATGACAGGTGGGCATGTGGTCAAATTTTTTGATATGGATGTGGTGGCCCCTACCACCGCAGGTGATATGGCTTCAAAATATAATATGCCTATTGTAATGGGCAGGAACATACGTGACGAAAAAACAAAAACAAATTTTGTGTTGAAGTTTGAATCTCCGATATACCCTGAAGGAAAAACCTCAGAAGAAATAACCCAGCAGATATATAATATTTATCAAAAATGGATAAGAGAATATCCAAGCCAGTGGCTTTGGCAGCATAACCGCTTCGATAAAAGAATATAAATAGCTACTCTTTCTTATTTGGTGCTTCCTTGCCCCTGATCAAATCCGGATTCCTTTTTCCTTCTTCGATTATTTTTTGTTCCAATATCTTAGATGCCCTATTACTTGTAGATGCTGGTATAGATGGCACCCCAGCCTGAAGTGACAGCTCGTTTATAAGCTGATCTTCAGCATTTATTCCAAGGTGGTTTGATATCAGGCTATCAAAATTCTTCTCGGATTCATCGCATAAATTTATAAACGCATCATCATAAGAATCGGTTTTTTGGTTGTATCTCCAACCTCTTTCGCTGGTAATAGAATAATACCCAAACTTGCGAACAGGATTCTGGAATATAAAACAGAATTTATCGGAGCGGCTAAAGTAATACGTACCCTTTATGCCCATAGTAAAGAACTCGTGCCTTTCCAGTAGCTTTGGAGATTTGCCGGCAGGAAGCAGGTCCTCAACGAATTTTGGAAACTCACCATTCTCGTAATAGCGTTTGGTTACTTTATTTTTTAACTCATCAATATAACTTTTGGCCTCTGAAACATCTTTCTTGTTCAGCATTTCACCAATTGGTATTGAAGTTAAAGGCAGAAGAAGCACAAAAAAGAACAGCACTAATATTATCAGGTTTCTTTTGAAGTAAGTAAAATTATAATTTCCGCTAACAATCCAGTTGGCGATAAAAGATATTGCTGCAGAGAGAAGGGCAAGGCCACCCAGGAACGTAAAGAATCTGAAGCTAAATCCAAGCCATAACATATCCCAGCCTAGTTTGGCAAAAAGCCCTCCCGCAAGGGGTGTTATCTGTTCAAAATTACCCCTTCCCGTATATGCAAAAACAAGAATGAATATAAGTGTTAAGATAAAAGCTGCAACAATAAGAGTTTTGCTTCTTTTTGGTGCAAGCAACAAGCAGAGAAATATATTAAGTATGATAAAGCACCAGAAATAATAGGAAATAACGAACCACTCTATGCCGAACATAATGGGCTGTTCAATCTGTCTCATGGCATAATCGGCAAGAACAAAACACGAAAACATGCTGAATATCGAGAAGGATACCAGTGCAAATTTATTGGCGACCTTTTTGTTAAGTGCTACCACTAAAACCAATGTCACAAACAATATATAAGCTAAGGAAAAACTAACAGCGGTAAGGCACATAGGGGCAATAGAGTCGGCGCCGGAACATATCTCAGAGGGCGGCGGGAAGTGCCCTTCAGTGAATATCTGCTTAATGTAAAATAATAATAATTCCATGGGTTTTATCCTTGCCACTTTGCCTACCAAAGGATATACCAAAATAATATGTCAAATCTAGTTAAAAGAACTTTATCAGCATTAATTTTAGGGCCTCTGTTCGTGTTCCTGGTCTATCTGGGCGGGATACCATATTTCATACTTATCCTCATGATGTTTCTTATAATGTTCTATGAATGGGCAATGATAACCAGGAAGGCCGAGCAACGGTTATTATGGTATATATTCGGTTTCTTTTATATAGGCTTTGCCTGCTTTGTAATGCTGTTCCTTGAAAGAATGCGTTATGATTTTTTAGGCATTACAGCTATTCCTGTAGTTTTATTTACACTTATATTCCTTGTTTGGCTTAACGATATATTCTCATACATATTCGGCAAGGGTATAGGCGGCCCTAAACTGGCGCCAAAAATAAGCCCAAATAAAACATGGGCTGGTGCAATAGGCGGTATAACAGCATGTGTGGGTTTCTTCTTTATAATGAATTATGTTACGGGTTTTGGGGTAAATAAAATTACTGATAAGGTGTTTTATGTAGCATTGCTCTTGCATGTATTGGTTCCAATAGTTTCTTTGGTGGGCGATCTTTTTGAATCGCTGGTGAAAAGAAAGTTTGGAGTCAAAGATTCCGGCAATATAATACCCGGGCATGGAGGGCTGCTGGATAGAATGGATGCAATGATAATGGTAATGAACGTAACTGGCATAATATTCTTTATTTTATTTGCGGTTGAGGCCTCTAAACAGGCAGCGCAGGGAGTTACTATATAATGAAAACCATTACAATATTAGGAGTAACGGGCAGTATCGGCCAGAACGTGGCCGAGCTTGTTGTTGCAAATCCTGATAAATTCAAAGTGGAATCGGTGATCGCTCAGAAAAGCGTTGATAAGCTTGCTTCATTAGCGAAAGATGTCGGGGCAAAAGCTGCCGTGATAGCTGATGAGTCGAGATATGACGAACTTAAAAATGCACTTTCAGGAACAGGAATAAAAGTAGAGGCGGGAAAAGATGCAATGCTTGCCGCCTCAGCGCAAAAGGTTGATCTGTTCCTTTCTTCAGCGGTGGGTTTCTGTGCTCTTGAACCAACCATTGGTGCTATAAGGGCTGGAAGTAATATCGGCCTTGCCAACAAAGAGTGTCTGGTTTGTGCCGGAGGCTTAATGACCAAAGAAGTAGAGAGTTCCGGTGTAAAACTTATACCGATAGATTCAGAACATAATTCTATCTTCCAGATATTCGATTTTGAAAGAAGTTCTGATGTAGAAAAAATAATACTAACTGCATCTGGCGGTCCATTTAGAAACTTTACCAAGGAACAGCTTTCTTCAGTAACGCCTGCAATGGCTATAAAGCATCCTAACTGGAGCATGGGCGCAAAAATATCCGTTGATTCAGCAACCCTTATGAATAAAGGCCTGGAGGTGATAGAGGCGTATCATCTGTTCCCGGTGGAGAAGTCGCAGATAGATATTTATGTGCATCCTCAGTCGGTGGTGCATGGTCTTGTATTATACAAAGATGGATCAATGCTGGCGGGCATGAGCACTCCGGATATGAAAGTGCCGATCTCTTTTGCGCTTGGTTATCCGGAAAGATTACACAGCGGCGTAAAACATGTGGATCTTACAGAGTTGGGCTCACTAACGTTTGAAAAACCAGATTATGAAAAGTTTCATTGTTTAAGGCTGGCTATCCAGGCGTTAGAGCTTGGTGGTAGGGCTCCGGCGGCATTAAATGCAGCGAACGAAGTGGCGGTTGAAGCCTTCCTCAGGGAAGAAATAAGCTTTGTTCAGATAGCCTACGTAGTGGAAATGGTTCTAGAAAAGATTATTTCTTCTGGTAAGAACGTTATTAATGATATAAATGAAGTTTACGAAGCGGATAGGCAAGCTAGGGAGCTGGCAAAGCAGTTAATAAAAAGCAAAATAGTCAAAAGGGCGGCTTAAGAATATGGAAGCATTAACATTATTGGTTCACAATATATTTTCTTTTGTTGTTATCTTGTCGGCAATAGTTTTTATCCACGAATACGGGCACTACTGGGTTGCAAAGCGGTGTGGGGTCAAGATCGAATCTTTTTCTATAGGTTTCGGTCGTGAGATCTTCGGCTGGACCAATAAAAGCGGCACAAGGTGGAAAATAGGCTGGGCACCTTTAGGTGGCTACGTAAAAATGTTCGGTGATTCCAGCGCGGCAAGCACACCTGATAATGAAAAAATAAAAACCATGACCGAAGAAGAAAAAGGTCAGGCGTTCTATTACAAAAAACTTTATCAAAGGTTCCTGATAGTTCTTGCTGGTCCTGCGGCTAATTTTATTACTGCGATAGTAATACTATCCTTTTTCTTTGCTGTTTATGGCAGGCCTGAAACCAAGCCCATAATTGAAGTTGTAATGAAAGACTCGGCAGCAGATGAAATAGGTCTTAGGCCAGGTGATGAGATAACCGAGCTGGATGGAAAGAAGATAACAAGGTTCGAACAGATCAAAGGTGTGGTTTCTCTTAATCCAGATATAGCGATAGATATAAAATATATCAGGAATGGAAAAGAGGTTCTGGCAAAGATAACTCCCAAGTCACATGAAACCAAAGATATATTTGGTGACGTGACAAAAATAGGCTTGATAGGGGTTTCATCTACGATAGCTGATTTTAAAAAACTGCCTGTTCCGCAGGCTATGGTAGCTTCTGTTGAGGAAACCTATGATATCTGTGATAAAACCATGAAAGCCCTGGGGCAGATGATACTTGGCCAGCGCTCTGCCCAGGATATAAGCGGAATACTTCGCATAGCAGATTACTCAGGAAAATCCGTGGATCAGGGAATAAAAATGGTGTTCTGGTTCGTGGCCATTCTTTCCATTAATTTAGGTCTTGTGAATTTATTTCCAATTCCGATGCTTGACGGCGGACATTTATTCTTCTACTTAATTGAGGCGTTAAGAGGTAGGCCATTGTCCGAAAAGACACAGGAGTACTTCTTCCGTTTCGGTTTTTTGCTACTCATGAGCTTAATGTTGTTTGCAACATTCAACGATTTGAGGCATTTTAATATTATTAAACTTCCTTAAGAGGTTAAAAGATGAAAAATTTCCGCAATCTATTTTTAGTTTCATCAATACTATTCGTAGCAAGCAATGCTTTCGCTCAAGATATAGTAGTAAATAAAATTCAGGTTAATGGCAATAAAAGGGTTGAAACAGCAACGGTTGAAGCGTTTCTTAACGTTCCTCTAGGCGAGGCTATATCTAAAGATCAGCTGGATGATGCCTTCAGAAGAATGTACGATACCGGCCTTTTTGAAGACCTTAACCTGGTAGTAAGAAACGGCGTACTTATCGTTGATGTTAAGGAAAATTCTACTGTCAATGAAGTAGATGTTTCAGGTAACGACAAGATAGATACTGATAAGATCCTTCCGGAATTAAAAGTAGCCTCTCGTTCTGTTTACAAGGAATCTGATGTTCAGGCCGATGTTAAGCGTATACTTACCCTTTACCAAAGAAGTGGTCGTTATAATGTAAAGGTTGATCCTAAGATCGAGAAACTTGACGATGGTCGTGTTAATGTTATATACAAAATAGATGAAGGTAACAGGGCAAGCGTAGAGCAAATAGCATTCATTGGTAATAAGGAATTCAGCGAAGGTGAGCTTGAATCGATTGTAAGCACGAAAGAAAGCGCATGGTATCGCTTCCTTTCAGGAAACGATGTATATGATCCTGACAGACTTGAATATGACAAAGAGCTTATTCGCAGGCACTATGTACAGAACGGCTATGCCGACGTAAGGGTAATCTCAGCAGATGCTGAATATAACCAGGCTGAAAAATCATTTAATATCGTTTACACAATAGATGAAGGCAGGCACTATAATTTCGGTAAGATAGGCGTAGAAAGCTCTATCCCGGATATCACATTCGATCAGGTTGTTGATCAGATAAGAACAAAAGAAGGTAACGAGTTCAATTCTAAGCTCGTGGAAGATACCATAACTAACCTTACTGATTATCTTGGAGATAAAGGTTTTGCCTTTGTTCGCATAGATCCTCAATACCAGAAAGATGAGAACTCAGATTTAATGGGAATTAACTATGCCGTATCTGAAGGTCCTCGCGTTTATATCAATAAAATAAACATCACAGGAAATACAAGAACAACTGACGAGGTTATCAGAAGGGAGTTCAGGATAGCAGAGGGCGATCCTTATAACTCTTCCAAACTTAAGCGTTCAAAACAAAGGGTAGAGGCTCTGGGTTTCTTCGCAAAAGTTGATATGGATAACGAGCCAACAGAACAGGCAGATAAAGTGAATGTGAATGTGAATGTAGAGGAGCAATCAACCGGTGAACTAACATTTGGTGCTGGTTTCTCAAGCTCGGAAGGTGCTTTAGGTGATGTTGGTATCACTGAAAGAAATCTTCTTGGTAAGGGGCAGTTCTTAAAGGCAAACTTTACTCTTGCATCAGCAAGGAAGCAGGCCGATATATCATTTACTGAGCCATATTTCCTTGATCGCAATTTTGCTGCAGGGTTTGATCTATTCAATACTATAAATACCAGAGATGGTGGTTATAATAACTATACGTTTGATAACGAAACGCGTGGCATTACCTTAAGGGGTACATATCCTCTTACCGAGTATCTAGATCACACTGTCAGGTATACCCTTAGAGACGACGAGGTTTCAAATCCTGATCCGCTTGCTTCAACTTATGTACTGGAACAGCTTGGACAAAGAATGACATCTCTTGTTGGGCATACTTTTTCTTATAATACTTTAGACAACCAAAATTCCCCTACAAGAGGCTGGTTAGCATCTTTAAGCCAGGATGTTGCCGGCTTAGGCGGTGATGTGCAGTATCTTAAGCATGAAGCAAAAATCAATTACTTCACCCCAATTTCTAGTGATATGGAAGAGTGGGTAGTGAAGCTATCTGGTAGAGCAGGGAACGTTTTAGGTTTAGGTGACGATAACGTAGCCATCAATGACCGTTTTTTCATTGGCTCAAGTGTTATCCGTGGTTTTGATAACCAGGGTATAGGCCCTCGTGATTCTACCACCACAGATCCATTAGGTGGTAATACATACTATGCCGCTTCAACGGAAATGATGTTCCCGTTGGGCTTGCCTGATGAGCTTGGTGTTAAAGGTGCTGTATTTGCAGATGCCGCAACGCTTTACGATGTTGATACTACTCTGGCTACAACTACTCTTCTTGATGATAGCTCA
>CAZLZP010000072.1:5965-7757 GCA_964564045.1 uncultured Rickettsiales bacterium | reverse complement strand
CTAAGTTTTCTGGTCAAAAAACTATAGTTGATGAAATTGAGCCTCTAATTGTAAACTTTTATAGAGAGGTTGGGCAGAATTTAAGGGATTGGAACCCATCACCACCGAAGGTAAAGACTCAAGAAGAGTTAAAGATTATACCAGATGAGCTGGAAATCACTACAGATTCTATAGGGCATTTTCAAGATGCGGATGTTCTCTTAAAACAGGAAGCCTAAGTCCTTTCAGAAGTATCCCCGAGGTATCCCCGTGTGTTTTATTGAAACTAGCCAATCTCTTGAAACTGGCTCTGAGAGTGGTGCCGCCTGAGGGACTCAAACCCCCGACCCGCTGATTACAAATCAGCTGCTCTATCAGCTGAGCTAAGGCGGCATTAAGAAAGATAGGCTCTTTTAACAAAAAACTCTTCAATGTAAAGCAGAAATTGGATATATTAGAGGTATGGCTAAAAAAGTTACATCACATGCAACTGTTTCCGGCGTTGCCGCCGAAAAAATAAAGCTAAATTTCAAGACTGCCGTTTACGGCTTTCTGGATTCGGTAGGTATAGAAAAAGGTAGTCCGGCCAGGCTGCGTTCAGCACAGCTTATTAATAGCGTAGTGGTTGACTTGGCAAATAAAGGCAGGGCTAACCCAGAACATATTGCAGACTTAAAAACCTTGATAGCGGCAAATTATTCTGGAAGTTTAAATGGAGCGATGGGGCGAATAGAAAAATATGCAAAAGAAAATGCCGAGAATATTAAAGAGTATATCGGGCCTAATTCTTTGCTTTTATAGAACCACTAGCCAATCACCCCGGCGCTGTTTATTTTTATTTTTGGCCAAACCTCGTTCTGGCTTATAACCACCGTTTGTGGGCGGAAGCGTTCAATTATTGCGCGCACATAAGGGCGAATGCTTGGGCTAACAAGCAGCACCGGTGTTTGCCCTTTTACTGCTAAAGCCTCAAGTGTGGCTCTTGTTTTCTGGATGAATTCCTGAAGTTTTGTTGGGGCCATTGCCAGTTGTTTTTCTTCGCCGTGGCCTATCAGCGCTTCGGCAAATGCCTGTTCAAATGCCGGTGAAAGAGTTATGGTCAGCAGCTCGGCCTTCTCGTTCACGTGGCTGTAGCTTATCTGGCGCGCAAGGCGCGAGCGAACATGCTCGGTAATAAGTAGCGAGCTTTGAGAAAGTTTAGCAACCTCGGCAACGGCTTCCAGAATGGTAGGAAGGTCTCGTATAGAAATTCCTTCCGCCAGCAGGCGTTGCAGAACCTTCTGAACCGAGGCCACGGAAATTTGCGTTGGAATAAGATCTTCAACCAGTTTTTTATGGCTTTCATCCATGCCATCCAGAAGTTTTTTGGTTTCGCTGTAAGAAAGCAGTTCGGCAATGTTCTCTTTCACTATTTCAGTTAGGTGGGTGGTTATAACTGTAGGCGGGTGAACTACCGTATATCCTTTAAAGCTTGCTTCTTCGCGCTTGTTATCATCTACCCATTTCGCTGGCAGGCCGAAGGTAGGTTCTTTTGTATCAATTCCCGGAACGTCAATTTTCCCGCCGGTAGGGTTCATCACCATAAGCTTGTCGGGGTAAACCATGCCGCGCGCGCTTTCCAGTTCTTTTATTTTTATCACGTAATCGTTCGCGGGCAGCTGCATGTTATCTTGAATGCGTACTGAAGGCAGAACAAAGCCCAGCTCTTTCGCAATTTGTGTACGCAGTGCTTTTACCTGATCGGTAAGTTTTTGCCCTTTGCCGTAATTGATAAGCGAAAGTAAACCATAGCCAAGTTCCAAACTTACTACAT
>CAZLZP010000072.1:2021-5955 GCA_964564045.1 uncultured Rickettsiales bacterium | reverse complement strand
TTTCTCTGGTTTTAGGGCATCTTCTTCGGCTTTTTTCTTCTCGTCTATCTTTTCCTGGTCGGCCTTGAACTGCTTGCTTTCTTCGTCCTGCATTGGGTTCTTGGCGATGAAATATGCTGCTGCACCGCTTATTATGGAAAGCATCCAGAACGGTAATGTTGGCATGGCAGGGAACAGGCCAAGCGCAAAAGTTAGGCCGCTTACAACCGCCATGGTTCTAGGGAACCTGCCTAGCTGTCCAAGCACCGCCTTTTCAGACGAGCCGACAGAGCCAGATTTGGTAACAAGTAAACCTGCTGCGGTAGAAATTATAAGGGCAGGGATCTGCGAAACCAGGCCATCACCAATTGTAAGTATGGTGTAGGTGTGGGTTGCTGTGCTGAAATCAAGGTCGCGCTGAACCACACCAATTATTATGCCGCCAATAAAATTCACGAACGTAATGATAATTCCGGCGATGGCATCGCCCCGTACAAATTTGCTGGCACCATCCATGGCGCCGTAGAAGGTGCTTTCATCCTGCAGGTCTTTCCGGCGCTTTCTGGCGGTGTTCTCATCTATCAGTCCGGCGGAAAGATCGGCATCGATGGCCATTTGTTTGCCCGGCATTGCATCAAGGCTGAACCTTGCGCCTACTTCCGCAACCCTGCCGGAACCTTTGGTGATAACCACGAAATTTATCACTGTAATAATAATGAAAACTATAGCGCCGATAACAATATTGCCGCCTGTTACCATTACGCCGAATGCTTCAACAACGTGGCCGGCTGCATTAGTACCGTTATGGCCTTCCGAAAGTATTATACGGGTGGTAGCGATATTCAGCGAAAGCCTGAAAATGGCTGTTATCAGCAGAATGGTAGGGAACGAGTTAAAATCCAGCGACCTTTGAACGAAAAGAACGTTCAGTAGTATCAGAATGGCAAATGTTATAGATACGGCCAGAAGAAAATCGAGCAGAACTTTGCTGATAGGGAAGAGCATCACCATCAGTATCAGGAAAACGCCTACCGCGAACATAATGTCGGTATATTTTCCAACGTTCAGGAACCTGGAAAACGGCCCCTTTGGTGGGCCTTCTAATGTAGCTTCATCTACCATAAATACCGGGTACCGGGTACAAACTACCAAGTACTATTTGACTAAATCATTATAAAAACTATATATAACACTCAACAAAACAAAATCAAAATGAACGAAAAAGTAGAATTTAAAAAGAGAATTTCTGTCGAGCAGGTTGAAGAGGGCACAGAGCTTGCGCCTAAATTTGATGAAAACGGCCTGTTGCCTGCAATAACCACGCTTGCCTCAACGGGTGAGGTTTTAATGCTTGGCTACATGAACAAAGAGGCTTTGGAACAAACCATTTTAACCGGCGAAGCGCACTATTTTTCACGCTCGCGTCAGGTGCTATGGCGTAAGGGCGCAACTTCTGGCTTCATTCAGAAGGTGAAAGACCTGCGCATAGATGACGATCAGGATGCAGTATGGCTTTCGGTAGAACTTCTTGGTAAAGATGCTTCCTGCCACGTTGGTTACCGTTCATGTTTTTACCGTTCTGTTCCAACCGATGCTGCGCGTGCGAAATCTGATTCTCTTATTTTCCGCGAAACCGAAAAAACCTTCGACCCGATGGAAGTTTACGGCGATGTTCCTAATCCTACTAAACTTTAGTAGGTTAGGTTCTGCCTCTGTTACCTGGTTTCATGCCTTCAAAAATATTGATCGCCTCTGTTAATGCCTGAAAACCTTTATTAACTGAGTTTCCTAATCTGTGCTTAACCTCGTCCCAAACCGATTTTAGCTCTTCATCTAATCTGGTTGTTCCGTCTTGTAGTTTTGTGGTTGTAAATTCAACTCCTCTTCTGAATGTATAGGGTATCGAATCTAGAACCTCGCCCTTTTTAACGTAAGGTAGGTATTTTGATGTTGCCAGGTTGCCGGTATCAAGGCTTCCCCCCATCCCCTGAAGGGTGGCAGAATCTACCTTAGTATCGATAGCATGTGCGTGTGAAGTTGTTAATTCTGCTGCCAACCTTAAACTTTCCTGATTATGTGTAGCAACAGTTATGTATGCAAACTGGTTTGAAAGATATAGATCTTTGAATGCGGCATTATAGGCATTATCAGTTCCATCTTTTGTTTCCCAGATTTTGTTTCTGTCTTCAGTATCCGATTTCATGTAGGCGCCGCGAACCAGCTTCACGCCCATCATTTTCCCCATTTCAATTTCTTCACCTGTTCCGCTACGTACTTTTTGTTTAGAAAATTCAAGCCAGTCATCAACCTGACTTTTAGTGTCTTGCAGATAAGCTTGAATAGTAACGTTAAGTGGCAGGTCTTTTTGCAGGGCTTCCTTTGTGAGTGATTTTATTACTGGGTTAACTGCGGTTTCCTCAGCATCAACATAAACTTGTACGCCACCTTCTTTTGCTTTTTTAAGCACAGAGAACATATCCTCTCTTATTCTCTCATAAATTTTTTGTTGGTCCTGGTTAAAGGTTTTTCCGCTGGTAATAACTTCCGATAGCTCCTTAAGGTCTTTAAACTCAGCCATTGTTGAAACTTTCAAGGCAATAGAAACTCTGGAATCATTTTGTTTATATTCTGCAAGGTTTTTGCACATGCCAAGGGCATCAATATATTCCTGCCTTACTTTCTTTAAAGTTTCTTCATTAAGTTCTTTGGTTCCTTCGGGTGCGCTATAATCAACAATAACACCTATGCCTTTATCAAGTAATTTTTCTGCGGTTTTTTGTGTTTGGTCAATACCAACGCCACCAAAGAATAACCTAATAGCGGTATTCTTTACCATGAAGGCGCATGCCTGTTTTAGAAGAGGAACATTGTGCTTATTTGCAAAGTTTGCAACCTTCATGAAGGGTTCAGAGGCGCCATATTTAAGCGATAACATAACAGCAAGCCTGGCAGATAAGTCTGTATTACTCAGGTCTTTGTTTGGTCTAAAAGATTCAGTTGTGGCTATGTTCATGAATAAACCCCTCTTAATTTTCTATATTATACATATCAGGAAGCCTTTTGCACCTGTTTTTTACAACTTTTAGTTATTTTTTAGCCCTACGAAACTGTAAATAATAGTTTGAAATCCCGGTTTGTTTTGGGTATGTTTTGTGAATGGGCAGAGAGAAACATAAAATCAGAATAAGAAGCGGCAGCCTTGAAGAAGGCGTGGAAAACGGCACAAAGCTTTCTGCTGCCATAATGTTCATAGTTGAATATAAGGGTCAGCCTAATATCCTTTTTTTAAGAAAAGTAAGTGCAGATGACAAGAATGGAACTCTTGTTTTCCCCGGCGGCGGTCGGAAAAACATAAAATCTACACACGTTTCAACCAACGGTATATTGTTTAAATCTAATGTGCCAGAAACTCCCGATCAAACTGCGAATAGAGAGGCTGTAGAAGAAATGTTGGGTGTAGGTAAAGTAAATTTTGAGAAGATGAACCCAAGGCAGAAAGTTACCTACTGGAAAAGGGTAGAAAAGAAAATATCTGAACTTGGAAAGTATGTTTCTAATATAGTGGTTGATCTTCTGCCGCAAAAAAGGCTTGAGATATTTACTTACCTATTCAATTTTTCAGGAGATAAAGCGAAGGAATATCTAAACAAATTCCATTTTGATAAGGAAGAAGTTAGTGGCATATATCTTGTTCCGCTAAAAGCATTTCGGGAGGCTCCTGTCGAGGAGCATAAAAGATATTTTCGTAAAGATAATAAAAAGCAAATATTTCGTGTAGATGGATCAAAGTTTGAAAAGCCTAAAAAGAATGACGGGTTGCATACAGCTATAAGGGGTGATGTAATAGAGGTTGGTTACCTGGACAAAAAAATCATGGCAAAAGATTGTAGCCTGATAATTGGTGAAGCTCCGCATCCGGAAGCAGAGTTCTTTTATCAAAACGAATGGGTGCCAC
>CAZLZP010000072.1:0-2011 GCA_964564045.1 uncultured Rickettsiales bacterium | reverse complement strand
ACCATATCATACGCCTTGGAGGCTGTTTATGGTCTGGTTTCAGCAGAGGCCTCATTGAGAAAAAGCGCTGTAGGGACAAAAGTAAATGGAACTCCAAGAACAACCCTTTCAACATTAGGGAAGTTCACTGCCACAGTAAGAACTGTAAAAAGCGAACTTCAGGCTTTATTAAGGGCATAATTCTGCCAATTCCCGCTTGACTCTGGCTCGGGCGGCGGTAAAATCACCTATCAAACTTCTAAGGGGGCTATAATGAATACCGAAATTAATACTCCAGTTTCTTACAGGGTGCGTGAAATATGGCCGCAGGGTCTGGCTGAAAAATGGCCAGAGCAGCCTCAAAAACAAACTAGGGATGAATGGCTAGCTGCGCACGGCCAAACAATGCTTGGTTTTACTTACAAAAAAGCTGATGGCGAAACTGTTCCGCTTTTCGATAAGGTAGAAATTTCTAAAGGCAGGGATGATTCAGGTAATATAGTATTTATCAGAACATATCATACAACTAAGGAAAGGCTTGATTATTACAATGAAAACCACAGAAAATCTGTGTTTGAAAGTTCAGGCTCTGCTTTTCCAGGTATAAACGATAAACCTAACAGTCCGGTAGCCTTTCAACTTAAAAACTCTTTAGAGGATAAGGCTGAGTTTGATAAAGCGGGCGAGCATTTTCATTTTAAAGATATATATTCCAAGCACGCAGATAAAGAAATAATCTATGGTGTTCGCATCGATCTTAAAGCTGAACCGAAATTAAATCCGCCATATGAAGAGTGGCTAAAGGAGCATATAAATGGTAATGCTGATATGCCGGGAATGTTACAGCTTACTCATGGTGAAGGTGGAAAACCTCTATTCACAGGCGTGCGTGCAAAAATGAAAGAATTCCCTGATGGCAGCCAATCGTTCTTAATAGAATATAATACTACAGAAGCCGGATATGCACATTACGTTAATAATCAGGCTGCAGTAATGCGCAGTATAATTGAAAAAACCTATCCTGGAATATTTACGGAAGGTCAGGCGCTTTTTGGCGTTTTGCGGCGAGATAGTGAAACTATACCGCTTAAAAACGTCTCTGTAGGTGAAAGGGGTGTTTATAGTAAGTTAGAGAAAATGCATAATGGAAAGGCGTATGCCCCTGCGCCTATTACTTTTGAAGAGCTTATCAACAAGGGTTTTGTTGCTCAAAGGGCGGCTTAAATAGCTGTTTTTTACCCTCAAATAACCCCTTGACTAGCCTAATTATATGGGTTATAAAGCCGTTCCAAATTAAAAGAGATATAAAATGGTTAAAAGAACATTCCAGCCAAGCAATATAGTTAGAAAGCGCCGACATGGCTTCCGCGCGCGTATGGCAACTGTTGGTGGTCGCAGAGTTATAAACGCCCGTCGCGCACGTGGCCGCAGCAAGCTTTCAGCTTAGTTAATTCCTTTAACTGGGTTTTAGCCCCCCGTTTTTCTTAAAAATCTTCATTTTCCAGGTGCTTTGGCCTGCTTTTTGTGCTATTCTAACTCAAATTCAATCGAGGGTACTGTATGAGCAAAAGCGGCGAAGGAAATCTTCCATCAGATTTAGTGATTGGTAGAGTGCTTCAGAGGTTGAAGCAGGGTGCAATATTAGTGGCAGGTGCTGTGGTTGCAGCTCCTCTTTTTTTTCTTGCAGCAAAAGAGCAAAAAAAGCTAAATGAGATGGACTCTAACCCTAATGCGCCAGCAGTTTCTGCGCCAGTTCCAACGAATATAGAACCAGCCGCCGCTCCTATACCGCTTGATAAACTAAAGGTAGAAGGGCCAGATACTTCTGGGCTTAAACAATCTCAGGGGCAAGGCGCCAAACAAGGCGCTGTCATAGAATTTGAGACAGATAAAGAAGGAGCGGTAATAACGCATCCTGAAATACTCGAAAATGTTGGCGGACCTGGCTCACAGGTAGTTCCGATTCGTACATCAATGGTAAACGAAGGTAAGCCAGAAGTTAATATTGGTAGTTAATATTCTGTTATCTAAG
>CAZLZP010000071.1:7381-7841 GCA_964564045.1 uncultured Rickettsiales bacterium | reverse complement strand
TTTTGAAAGGGTGAGCTTGTCTCGCCTTTTTTGTTGCCAAAAATATGATAGAAGAAAAGATAAGCACTTTGATTGAACCGATACTTGCCGATATGGGCTACGCCCTTGTTCAGGTTAGTATGTTCGGCGCGGAAAAAGGCAAAACTTTGCAAATTATGGCAGAGAAAGCTGATGGCAGCGCTTTAATAGTGGCTGATCTTGAAAAAATAAGCAAACGGGTTTCTGCCACGCTTGATGTAGAGAACGTTCTGGATAACAGATACTATCTGGAAGTTTCATCGCCAGGTTTGGAAAGGCCGCTTATTAAACCGAAAGATTACGAAAAGTATAAAGGCTCGTTAATTAATATAAGGCTAATGAGAGCGAACGACAAAGGAAGAAAGTTCAAAGGTAATATTGTAGCTGTTAACCAAGATGGCTTCACTTTCAAACCCGAGAATTTTCCTGAGAATTTTGAAAT